>NZ_JBHUSF010000486.1:0-4495 GCF_042673295.1 Rhodococcus sp. NPDC057014 | reverse complement strand
GGACCACTACGCGATCTCGGTCGGGCTCGACGAGAACGGCCACGGCGGTTCGCGCTGGGTCCACGAGCTCCAGCCGGGGCAGACCGTCCGGGTGAGCCGCCCGCGCAGCGCATTCGCGCCGATCCTCAACGCCCGGCACCACATCCTGGTCGCGGGCGGGATCGGCGTCACCCCCATCCTGTCGCACGTGCGGGCCGCCCTCGAATGGGGTCGGTCGTTCGAGGTGATCTACTCCTTCCGCGACCGTCAGGGGGCGCACGCCGACGAACTGGCGGCGCTGTGCGGCGACCGGCTCGTCACGGTGTCCACCCCCGGGGAACTCGCGGACCGCCTCGTCCCGACACTGGCCGATCAACCACTCGGCACCCACGTCTACACCTGCGGACCCGCGCCGATGATCGCCGCGGTCGCCGAGTGGGCCCGCGACTGCGGCTGGCCGCCCGGCCGGGTGCACTCGGAGGCATTCGGCGCGGGCCCGCTGCCCGAAGGAAACCCGTTCGCCGCCAAACTCGGACGCACCGGGATGATCGTCCCCGTCCCCTCGGGCACCAGCCTTCTCGAAGCCCTGCTGGACAAGGGAATCACCGTCCCGAACCTGTGCCGCCAGGGAGTGTGCGGCGAATGCCGGCTGTCGGTCCGCGGCGGCGAGGTCGAGCACCGCGACCTGTACCTCACCGACGAGGAGAAGGCGTCCGGAGATTCGATCATGCCGTGCGTGTCACGGGCCGTAGGAGACCGATTGGAGCTGGAACTGTGACCGCGACCGACTCGCGTACCGCGCGTTTCCCCTTCCCCTTTCCCCGCGACCAGTACCGCTACAGCACCAACGTCGAGCCCGCCGGGAACCCCACCGACACCGTCGCCGGCAGCTGGGGTGACACCCGCATCGCCATCGACGACCACTACCACCGCGAACTCGCCGAGCGCGAACGCATCCTCACCGCAGACCCGTCGCGGCACCAGTGCCTGCCGCACATGGTCCCCGCCGCCTGGGACGCCATGCTCACCCTGATGCGTACCCTCGCCACCGAATACCCCGACACCATGACCCTCGAACGTCGCGGGGACACCTGGTTCTGGCGGAACGACCTCCTCGGGATCGCGCACAGCTTCGTGTTCGGCGACCTCACCACGCTGCCGGCGCCGCCGCTGCTGTACATCTGCGGCCAGATCCAGGAAGACGTCGTGCTCCTCGATCAGCGCGACGGCGCATTGTGGGGCGACGCCGGACTGGTGACGTTCGCCGCGGACTGGTCCTTCGGATTCGACGTCGGGATGAGCTTCCTCGAGATCCACGGCCCCGTCCCCCGTATCCACACCGAGAAGATCATCACCCGCGCCCACAACTTCCTGATGCGGCTCGAACCCGGCCAGAGCTACCGGCGCACCAACTGGACGCTGACCGTCGACGGCACACTCGACACGTCCACCGAGACCTATCCGGAGTGGGGGAAGGACCGTCGCACCCTCGCCGACGGACCGCTCGACGAGGTCGGCGACCGACTGTTCCTCAGAACCGAAGTGCAGCACCTGATCCGGCTCGCCCACTCCGGCGCTGTCATGTTCCTGATCCGCACCTACCTGCTTCCGCTCCGCGACGTCGCGTCCGTCCCCGAGTGGGGTGCACGACTGTACAAGGTCCTCGAGGACCTTCCGGTGGACATGGCCGAATACAAGGGCATCAGCCGCACCCGGGAGCCCGGCATGAGATGGCTCGCCGTCCACGGGGATGTGGAACTGTGACGCTGGCTGACGGGCGGCGGCGGGCAGCCCCCTGCAGCGACCAGGTGGCTCTCGATCTCGTCCTCGCGACAGTCTCCGTGATCGCCCGCGACGGTCTGCGCGGGTTGACGGTCCGGGCCGCCGCCGCGGAGGCGGGCGTCACGGACGCGGAAGTCCGGCAGCGTTTCGCGTCGACGGATGCCCTCGTCGACGCCGCACTCCGGTACGCGCTGGACAAGAGCGCGAGCGTCTTCGCCGACATCGCCGACGGGTCGTCACTCGACCGTTTCGTCGAGCACCTCACGGACCTCGTCGCCCGCGATCCCGACCTGCAGGTCTTCCAGTACGAACTGATGCTCGAATCGAGACGGACACCCCGCCTCGACCCACACGTGAAGCTGCTCTACGCCACGTACATCGAGGCGACGTCCCAGGCCCTGACCCGCCTGGGCATCATCGCCGACGAAGATCTGACCCTGCTGGTGTACTCGGCGATCGAGGGCTTCATCATGCACCAGCTGGTCGCGAAGGATCGTCCCGCGACCGAACGCGCCATCGAGCGCCTGCGCCGGATTCTCTCGACCGCGCGGTGACCCCCAGGTGAGTGGCAAAGTGTCCCCCGGCACGCTTTGGCGCTCACCTGGGGAGGATCTGGGCGAGAACCCCGTCCGTCATAGTTCCGTCATCGTCCGTTGTTGGCGACCGCGAAGCGGAACAGTGCCAGGCCGCGCGCCTGCATGATGTCGTGCCATCGTGAGAGCACCTCTATCCGCAGATCCGGGCCGCGCCGTTGCGTGCGGGCCCAGTCGACGAGTTCGACGATCTGATCGAGCAGGCCGGCCACGAGGATCTGATCTCGGCCATGGTCGTCTCGCTCGCCGGTGGACTGTTCATAACCAAGACCGGCCGATACAAGGCGATCCCGATCGTCGGCGCCGCCATGCTGGTGGTGGGACTGTGGCTGTTCTCCACCATGGACGCGAAAACCTTGATCGCGCAGAACAGTGTGCCGATCCGAGACATGGGCACCGCGACCGGCACCGCCACCTTAGCCCGCAACATGGGCGGGTCGGTCGGAGTCGCCCTGCTCGGCGCGATCTACGCCAGCCAACTCACGTCGTCGCTGGGCGACACCGGCGGGCAGGGAGCCCCCAGCGCCACCGGGATGTCCCCGGCAGCGTTGCACCAACTTCCCGAGGCCGTGCAGGTCGTTCAAACAAGCCGTTGTCAACGGCACCCACGCGATCTTCCTGTGGGGGCCGTCATCGCCGCCGCCGCGTTCGTCCTCGCCTGGCTCATCACGGAAGTGACACTCCGGGAGACCCCCACCCCGGACGACGTGGCCGAGCTGGCCGACAGCATCGGACACTGACCGCCGGCCGTCCAAATCTTCCCTGCAGCGACTGAAGTCATGCCTCTCGAGTCGGGTACCGACGAGCAACGGATTGCCGTCGCGGCCCGCAGGATGGAGCGGATCCCGATGGATGCGACAGAAGCGACAAGCACGTATGCTGTTACTACCGTCGCATCGGAGGAGGCGAGCAATGAGCATCGACCATGACCTCGGCGCGGAACTCCGTGCCCTGCCCGATGGCGAGTTCTTCGCCCTCCTCGCCCGAGAAGTCGCCAACCGCGAGTCGATGAGCTCGGTGCGCAACGCTCTCCTCTCGCTTGTCGCCTCCGGCCCCACCCTCAGCGCCTCCATCGCCTCGGCGGTGCCCACGCACGCACTGACGGAGTCGATCGCGCGGGCCCGAATCGAGACCACGGCACGACAGGCGATTTTCGAGCATCCACATCTCGAAGCGAACGATGTCGCCGATGTCCTGCGCTCTCGCGACAGCAACCGACGCAGCCCAGCCAGCCGGTTGCGCGAACGGGGCGACATTGTCGGATACGAGATCGGCGGGCGCTATCTCTACCCCAGCTTCCAATTCGACGCAGCGACCGCGAAGGTTCGGCCTGTCGTCGCGGAGATCAACCAGCTCCTGAACGCCAAGCACGACCCCTGGGGAGTGAGTTCCTGGTGGATCAGCCCATCCGGGTGGCTCCCGGACGGGCAATCGCCCGCCGACCTCGCTGCGGAGGGCGGGCAGGACGATCGGATCCGCGCCATCGCCCACGACCTGCTGGCGGACTGAACCGGTGCCCGCGGCACCACCGCCACCCGATCTGACCGGTAGACCCGCCCTGGTGCCACTACCCGCGGGAACCGAACTGTGGCGAATCCACCACGAAGATTACGCGGCCAATGCCGTGAACCCGACCCCTCAGCCGACCATACCCGGCGGTGCCCGATTCGACAGCCTCACTGGTGATTACGCCTATACCTACCTCGGCGATTCACCCGAGGCAGCCGTCGCCGAGACCCTGTGCCGGGACCTGGCCGTGACAGCCCGCCCCCGATTGGTGCCGCGCGCCCGAATCTCAGGGCGAGTCCTGAGCCGACTTACCGTCGTCACCGAGATGACCGTAATCGCCTTGCACGGATCACACCTGTCGGCGGTCGGACAGGACACCTGGCTCACCAAATCCGACCCCTCCGACTACGTGCTCACCCGAACCTGGGCGCGTGCACTGTTCGCGGCGGCGCCGTCGGCCGACGGACTGGTATACCGCTGCAGGCACAACGAGGACAAGTTCGCCTGGATGCTCGCCACCGATCCCACCCGCACCATCCATCCCGCTCTCACCGTCAACAGCGATGATTCCGTGCCACTCCCGAGCACGATCGGCCTGGTGCTCGTCGAACGGATGCTCGCGCACTACAACG
>NZ_JBHUSF010000485.1:0-4510 GCF_042673295.1 Rhodococcus sp. NPDC057014 | reverse complement strand
CCAAACAGGAATCCGCCGCCGCGTTCGGTCGTGACGACGTCTACCTCGAGCGGTACCTGTCCAGCGCCCGCCACGTCGAGGTCCAGGTCTTCGCCGACACCCACGGCAATGCGGTGTGGATCGGCGACCGCGACTGCTCGGTGCAGCGCCGGCACCAGAAGCTGATCGAGGAAGCACCCGCCCCCGGCCTGTCCGACGAGCTGCGCCGCGCCATGGGCGAGGCGTCGGTCCGCCTGGCCCAGAAGGTCGGTTACGTCGGCGCCGGGACCGTCGAGTTCCTCGTCGAGGCCGACCGGGACGCCTTCTACTTCCTGGAGATGAACACCCGCATCCAGGTCGAGCACCCGGTCACCGAGATGACCCTGGGCCTGGATCTGGTCGCCGAACAACTCGCCGTCGCCGCCGGCGAACCGCTGTCGATCACCGACTCCGGCGCCACCCCGCGCGGACACGCCATCGAGGTCCGCGTCAACGCCGAGGACACCCGCGGCGCCCTGTTCATGCCCAGCCCCGGCCCGATCGCCACCGTGCAGGCACCGACGCGGGCCGGCGTCCGCTGGGACGGCGGCTACGAATCCGGCGACGAGGTCCAGCCGTACTACGACAGCCTGGTCGGCAAGCTCATCGTGTGGGCACCGACCCGGGACCGGGCCCTGGACCGGCTTACCCTCGCCCTGGACGAGCTGATCATCGATGGCGTGCCCACCACCGTCCCGGCCGCGCGACAGATCATTGCGCACAAGGACTTCCGTAACATCGCCATGCATACCAACTGGCTCGAGCGCGACATCGACTTCGCCTCGCTGCTGCCGCCGGTCGAGGACCTGTCCGACACTGACGACGAGGACACCGAGGAGATGCTGCCCCGCAACGAGGTGTGGGTCGGCGACCGCCGCTACGTGATCCCGTTCTTCACTCCCGCCGGTCCCGCCGCTGCCGCCCCAGTCGCGGAGCCGAGGGCACGCCGCGCCGCGACCGGTGGCCCACGGAAGAAGCGGGGCGGCGGCGCCGCGGCGAGCGGTGAGGCCAAGAGCCCGATGCAGGGCACCGTCGCGCAGATCGACATCGAGGTCGGCGCCCAGGTCGAGGCCGGCCAGGTGCTGATGGTTCTCGAGGCGATGAAGATGCAAAACCCGATCCGCGCCGCCGTCACCGGTGTCGTCGAGGCCCTGCACGTCGAGGTCGGGCAGGTCGTCGCGGCCGGGGCATCCCTGGCCACCGTCGTGGCGGCAGGTGAGTGAGATGACTGCACAGCACACCGCGCCGGTCGCAGTGGTCACCGGCGCCGGGGGCGGACTCGGAGCCGTCACCGCGGCGGTGCTCGGCGAACTCGGCCTCTCGGTGGCCTGCGTCGACATCGACGAGATCGCCGCCAAACGCACCGCCACCGAGCTGAGCAACACCGGGGTGACCAGCGCCGCCTACGGCGTCGACATCACCTCCGAATCGGCGGCCGGGTCGCTGGTCGACGCGGTGCACGCCGACCTCGGCCAGGTGTCCCATCTGGTCAACATCGCCGGCATCATGCGCCGCACCCATCTCTCCGACACCACCGCCGACTCCTGGCGGCAGGTCATGGACGTCAACGTCACCGCCCCGTTCCTGCTCACCCAGGCATTCGCCGACGATCTGAAGGCCGCCGAGTACGGGCGAGTGATCAACTGCGCCTCCTTCGCCGGCACCCGCGGCTACGAATACCCCGCCTACGCCGCCTCCAAGGCCGCACTGATCAACCTGACCAGCTCCCTGATGTTCGACTTCTGGGGAACCGCGGTCACCGTGAACGCGGTCGCCCCCGGCGCGATGGCAACACCGATGCTCAATTACGAGGCCGCCGAACGGATGGCGGCCAAGACCCCGACCGGACGCATCCTCGATCCCGACGACGTCGCCGCGGTCATCGGTTTCCTCGCCGGCCGCGCCTCCCGCGGACTCAACGGCACCACCACCGTGATCGACGGCGGCGCCTCCCTGCTGTTCAGCTACAACTAGCGACCCGAATCCTTCTCATTCCGACATTGTTTGGAGACACTCCGATGACCGACACCCTGGACGACACCCAGACCGCGCCCGCCCGCAGCCCCCACGACGAGCTGGAGGCACGCCTGACCGCCGCCCGCCTCGGCGGCTCGGAAAAGCAGCGGCAGAAGCAGATCGACGCCGGCAAGATGCTGGTCCGCGACCGGCTCGAATTGCTCTTCGACAACGGCTGGTCCTTCGAGGACGGCCTGCTCGCCCGCTACGACGAGGGCCTGCCCGGCGACGCCGTCGTCACCGCGGTCGGCAAGGTCGACGGCCGCGACATCGTCGTCATCGCCAACGACTACACCGTCAAGGCCGGCACCTGGGGCAAGCGCACCTTCGAGAAGATCGTCCGCGCCCAGGAACTCGCCGACTCCACCGGCACCCCGATCGTGTACCTGTTCGACTCCGCCGGCGCCCGCATCGACGAACAGTTCGAAAGCTTCGTCGGCCGCCGCGCCTGGGGCAACATCTTCTACAACCAGGTCCAGATCTCCGGCCGCGTCCCCCAGGTCTGCGCCCTGTTCGGCCCCTCCCCCGCCGGCTCCGCCTACGTGCCCGCACTGTGCGATCTGACGATCATGGTCCGCGGACACGCCACCGCCTACCTCGGTTCCCCGCGCCTGGCGCAGATGGTCACCGGCGAAGACGTCACCCTCGAAGAAATGGGTGGCGCGGAGATGCACTCGACCGTCTCCGGCCTGTCCGACGTCCTCGTCGAAGACGACGCGGAAGCCATTGCCGCCGTGCGGGTGTGGCTGTCGTTCCTGCCGTCGAACTGGCAGCAGGAGCCCCCGGTCACCGCACCGGCCGACCCGTCCGGCGCCCGGACCATCAAGGAGATCGTCCCCGAGGTCGAATCCGAGATCTTCGACATCCACGAGCTGATCGACTCCCTCGTCGACGACGCCAGCTTCTTCCCCTACAAGGACCTCTTCGCCCCGGAACTGGTCACCGGGTTCGCGCGCCTGAACGGCCAGAGCGTCGGCATCGTCGCCAACCAGCCCACCGTCAAGGGCGGGGTGATCTTCCCCGACTCCTCCGACAAGGCCGCCCGGTTCATCTGGATCTGCAACGCCTACAACATCCCAATCCTGTTCCTGGTCGACATCGCCGGCTACATGATCGGCTCCGAGGTCGAACGGCAGGGCATCATCCGGCACGGCGCGAAGATGATCTTCGCCGTCTCCGAGGCCCGCGTCCCCCGCATCACGGTGCTGCTGCGCAAGGCGTACGGCGGCGGCTACCTCGCGATGTCCGGTGCCCCGATGCAGCCGGACGCCCTGATCGCGCTGCCGACGGCCAAGCCCGCCCTGATGGGCCCGGACGCCGCGGTCAACGGCATCCACTACAACCGCATCCAGGCCATCGAGGACCCGCAGGAGCGGGCCGCGTTCATCGCCGAGAAGCAGGCCGAGTACGCCGCCGGAATCGACGTATTCAAGATCGCCAACGAGAACGCCGTCGAAGCGGTCGTGCCCGCCAACGAGCTCCGCCACGAGCTCACCCAGCGCCTCGCGCTGTACCGCAAGCGGGACCGCACCGCCCCCGCCCGCCGCAACGGAGTCACCCCGGTATGAGTACCCCGATTCTCGCGCCCCGCCGCGAGGGGCTTCGCGGCGTGATCACCGGCGCCGGAAGCGGCATCGGTCGGTCCTGTCTCGAGCTGTTCCTCGCCCACGGCGCCCGCGTCGATGCCTGGGACCGCAGCCCCGAGGCACTGGCTGACCTGAACGACCGGGATGACGTCGCCACTCGGGTCGTCGATGTCACCGACCCCGAGTCGGTTGCCGCGGCTGCTGCCGAGGCCACCGAGACCTGGAATGGGATCGACTTCGTCGTCAACTGCGCCGGCGGCTTCCTGGTCGGCCCGTTGGCCGAAGTGTCGGCCGACGCGGTCCGCAAGTTGTTCGACCTCAACGTCCTCGGCACCACCGTCGTCACTCAAGCCCTGCTGCCCGCCCTGGTGGCCAGCAAGGGGGCGGTGGTCAACGTGGCGAGTTCGGTGGCGCTTAAGGCCACCGTGAGTAACTCGCACTACGCGGCATCGAAGGCGGCGGTGGCGCACCTGACCCGGTGCTGGGCACTCGAACTCGGCCCCCAGGGGGTACGGGTCAACAGCGTCGCCCCCGGCCCGACGATGACAGCGATCTACCAGTCAGCGGGCATGAGCGCCGAGCAGGAATCGACTCTGTTGCGGGAACGCGCCGCGACGATTCCGCTGCGCCGGGTCGGCGAGCCGGTCGAGACCGCGCGGTGGATCGCCCGCTTCGCGCTCGAGGACGACTGGACCACCGGCACCGTCCTACCCATCGACGGCGGCATGTCCCTGTGACGGAACCCCGCTGAATGTCCTCCCCCCCACTCGGTGGGCGGGTTCTCCCTTCTCGGGAGGGCTCGCCCACCGAGTCGTTTCGCCAGCCCTCGGCCGGGAAGCCGTCAGGACATCGCGACCCCAGATCTGCCCGCGCAGGCGGGGGTCCCGCAC
>NZ_JBHUSF010000484.1:0-4544 GCF_042673295.1 Rhodococcus sp. NPDC057014 | reverse complement strand
GGACGCTCGTTGGATCTGACGCAACGAGCGTCCCGTTCGTCCGTTTAGGGGGTGGCGGCCTTCGCCGCGATGCGCGCCCGGACCTCCGGCCGTCGCAGCGGGGGCACGGTCTGCGGGGGCTGCTTGCGCGCCGGCAGTGCGGCGAGGAGCTTCGTGGTGGCCTCGGTGACGACGGCTACCGCCTCCTCGAACGGTTCACGGTTGGCGTCGGAGAGCTTCTGGATTCCGCTGACCTTCCGGACGTATTGACGCGCCGCCGCCTCGATCTCCTCCGCGGTGGCCGCCGGTTCGAGTCCGCGCAGCTCGGTGATGTTTCGGCACATGACTCGACGATAGCGCCGACGCCTCAGCTTCGGGCGGGCTCCAGCGCGTCGTCGTCGGCGGGCACCGCGGCGGGTTCGACGTCCGGGAGCGGGGTGCGGGACCGCGCGGCCACGACCGCGGCGCCGAGCAGGACGAGGGCGACGAGGCACTGCGAGCTGCCGATCACCTCCCGGACGGCGGCCTCCACCCAGCCGGACGAGGAGGACTGCAGCACGAAGTTGGGGCCGATCAGGAAGATCAGCGTCGCGGCGCCGACCACCGGCCGCCAGCTGCGATACTGCGGTGCGATCAGGATCGGAATCAGCAGGATGCTGTACGCCCAGTGGTGGGTGACGGCGAACGGCGCCGCGAGCAGCGATGCCAGGGCCACGACAGACAGCGCGAGCAGGTGTTCACCCGACCGGGTGAAGCGGTACGCCGACCATGCTGCGGCGGAGACGATGACGGCCGCGCTGAGCACCCAGAGGACGCTGGCGAGCCTGCCTTCGGCCCCGAGCCGGGCGATGACGCCGGTGACGGCCTGGTTGCGGAAGAAGTCGGGCGCGCCCGCACGTCCGGTGGCGAAGAATTCGGTGGTCCAGAACCACACCGACGACTGCGGCAGCAGCCAGAAACCGAGTCCGACGGTGACGAGGATCGTGGCGAGCGATCGTCCGATCGAGCGGAAGTCGCGGCGGACGAGCAAGACCAGCAGGAAGGCTGCCGGGGTGATCTTGATTGCGGCGGCGAGGCCGATCGCGATTCCGCGGAACCTCTTCGGGATCACCCCGGTGCAGTCGGCGACCACGAGCGCCATCAGGATGATGTTGATCTGACCGAAGTCGAAGTTCGAGCGCATCGGCTCGAGGAGCAGCACCGGGCCCATCGACAGCAGAGCGAGGAGGTCGGGGCGGCCGACGTCGAGTTTCGACAGCGCCACCTTGACCATCCACCACACGAGCCCGAGGTTGAGGGCGCACCACAGCGCCTGCAGGACCGCGGGGTCGATCTCCGCCATCGGTGCGAAGAGGATCGCCGCGAAGGGTGCGTAGATGAACCTGAACCCGGAACTGCTCGGGAAGTCCGCGGAGTAGAGCGGCAGCCCGCTGACGAAGGCGTGGCCGGCGTCGCGGAACACGGAGAGGTCCATCAGGTAGCCCGTTGCCGCATCGAACTCTCGGTAGGCCACCACCCCCACGGAGAGGACGCCCACGAGGAGCGCGACGGCATGGAGACGATAATCCCTGAACTTCGATTCACTCTGTAACAAGAATTTGTTCTTTCATGATCGGCGTCGTGGTCAACGATCCACCGTAGCGGGCCGTGACCCAATCGTGACAAAGGCGAGGTCGTGGCGCCCGAACCGCGCACTTCGTCATAGTTTATTCAGACTGGTATATTTCGATCATGCCCGGACGCGTCCTCGACAATCCGCTCGTCCTGCCGGTGCTCGGACTGCTTCTCGAATCGCCGATGCATCCGTACCAGATGGAGGTCACGCTGTGTGAGCGCAGCGAGGAGGGCCAGTGGCCGCTCAACCGCGGCTCGCTGAACAACGTCGTCGCCGCCCTCGCGGCGGCGGGCTGGATCGAGGAACACGAACGTGCGCAACGGGAGGGTCGGCCCGCCCGCACCGTCTACGCCCTCACCGACGCCGGACGCGCGGAACTGGTGAGCCGATTGGACGTCCAGATCCGCAGTGCCGCACGGGAGTTCTCCCCGTTCTTCGCCGCGATCAGCTACCTCGGTGCGCTGGGGCGCGACGGCGCCGTCGACGCACTCACCGAACGCGCCCAACGACTCACCGCGAGAATCGAATCCGACCACACGAAGCTCACCCGCGCGCTTGGCGACGGAGTGCCCGCCCTGTTCCTCGCCGAAGCGGATTACGCACTCCACGCCGCACGGGCCGAATTGGACTGGATCGCGTCGACGATCGCCGGCATTCGCGACGGTCGCCTCGTGTGGCCCGAACCGATCAGCCCGTCCCGAACGTCCCTTCCAGCCGGTTCCGCGAACCGGGGTGCACGAGACGCGCTGCGCTGACGAGTCCTCGGGACGACCAGGTGCGGCGTCGGATCAGCAGGCAGGGTTCGGAACGCTCGATGTGGAGGAGCCGGCATTCCTCGGGCGATCCGAGGATCGCCTCGACGACGTGCTCGCCCCTCGTCAGCGGAGCTTCCACGCTCAGATAGTGATTAGGCGTCTGCTGGGTGAAGTCCTGATCGAGATAGCCGGGCGCCTCGGCGGGATTGACGAACCGGTCTTCGAGCTGGATCGGCGTGTCGTCCTCGTAGTGGATCATCAGGGAGTGGAACACCTTGCCGCGGATGGAATCCCGGATGAAGGCGTTGGCCGGATCGGCGTCTTCCTCACGCACGTACACCACTTCGGTCCGGTGGCGGTGTCCGCGTTGCTGGATCTCGTCGGCGATGTTCTTGACCTCGAACAGCGGCGACGCCGTCTTCGTGGCCGCCACGAACGTGCCGACCCCCATCAGGCGCACCACGAGGCCCTCGGCGCTGAGTTCGCGCAGCGCGCGGTTGATGGTCATGCGGGACAGCCCCAGTGCGCCGACGAGCTGATTCTCCGAGGGCAGCTGATCGCCCTCCTGCCAGCGGCCGGCGTTGATCTGCGACACGATGAGGTGCTTGACGCGTTCGTACGCCGGGGCCGACTCCGTCCCCGGTCCGTTGTACAACGCAGCAAGCTCCGCGTCGACTACTGCGATCTCTACCACTGACACCCATTCCTCTGCGGCACCGACGAACTTCCCGTGCAGTCGGCCGTCTGCAGTCTATCGGCCGACTGCACGGGTGAGCCGCAATCGTGCGGTGCGCCCGATGTCACCTCACCATGCTGCGGAGCTGCCTGGTCGCCACGGAGAGAGCGGCCAGGTCGTGCTCCCCCGATTCCGTGACGGCGTCGAGCGTGTGGCGGGCCCGCGCCAGCCGGGCCGCGTTGCGGTCCTCCCACTCCCCGATCTTCTGTTCCGCCGTGTCCGCGACTTCGCTGCCCGCGATCACGTCGAGGCACAGGGCCCGCACCGTGTCGTACAACTCGTCGCGCAACGACAACCGGGCCAGCGCGTTCCACCGCGTACCTCGTCCCAGCTGTGAGACCCCGACCAGGAGGTGAACCAGCCCGAGGCACTCCCCGAGCCGGTAGTACACCTCGGCCACCTCGCGGGGGTCGCGTTGGGTGACGTCGGCGATCTCGACGATGTCGAGCAGCGCGAACCGGTCGAGCAGCAGTTGGACGCGCCCGGCCAGGTCCGCGGGGACACCGCGGGCCACCAGCGCCGCCGTGCGGCTGCGGAGACTCTCCGCGTCCCCGCCGAACAGCCAGCCCGCGACGTGCGGTGTCAGGTCCGCGACCCGGTCACGGAATCGGCTGATCTCCGCCCCGACCGCCAGCGGCTGGGGCCTGCGGGTGAGCATCCACCGCGACGCCCGGTCGAGCAGCCGCCGGGTGAACAGGGTCAACTCGTCCGAGAGCGCGGCGTCGAGGTCGGCGTCCCGGATGTCGCGGCCCAGTGACGGCAGGTCGAACACCTCCGAGACCACCGCGAACGCGCGCACGGCGTCGGCGCCGCTCGCACCGGCCTCCTCCCCCAGCCGGAAGGCGTACGTGATGCCGCCGTTGTCGACGACGTCGTTGGTGAGGACCGTGGCGACGATCTCCCGGCGCAGCGGGTGTTCGCCGATGGCGTCGCCGAACGATTCCCGGAGTCTGCGCGGGAAGTACCCGGCGAGCGCGTCCGCGAATGCCGGGCTGTCGGGCAGGTCGCCGGCGAGCAGGTCCGACTTCAGCGCCAGCTTGACGTGCGCCATGAGCGTCGCGAGTTCCGGCGAGGTGAGTCCCGTCTCCGCGCGTTCCCGGGCGGCGATCTCCTTCCGGGACGGCAGCACCTCGATGGCGCGGTCCAGACCGTAGCGGCCCTCCAGATGGCCGATGAGCCGCCCGTGCACCGCGAGCGACGCGGCGGCGTCGGCCCGGCTCGTGCCGAGCACGTCGTTCTGGGCGACGTTGTCGGACAGCACGAGACGCGACACCTCCTCGGACATCTCGGCGAGCAGACCCGCGCGGTCGCCGGCGGCGAGACGGCCGCCGCTGACCAGGGCGTCGAGCAGGACCTTGATGTTGACCTCGTGGTCGGAGCAGTCCACGCCCGCCGAGTTGTCGAGGGCGTCCGTGTTGATCCGCCCGCCGTTGCGGGCGAATTCGATGCGCCCCAGCTG
>NZ_JBHUSF010000483.1:0-4544 GCF_042673295.1 Rhodococcus sp. NPDC057014 | reverse complement strand
GCCCCCCCCGGGGGGGGCGGGGGCCCGCCACGTCTCTGTCGGGGCAGCGCCGCCGTACCCGCGTGCTCTTGCGCGCCGCCGCGGTCCCGAGAAGGCTGGATCTCACGACACCGCGACGTGATCGGAGCCAGGGATGGACACCACGATTACCGAGATCGCTCCCGACATCTACCGTCTGTCCACGTATCTGGACGAGCCGAACCTGATCATGAACCAGTTCGTCGTCGACGGGGAGGACCCGCTGCTGTTCCACACCGGTCAGCGTGCCCTGTTCCCGGCGGTGTCCGAGGCGGTGGGCCGGCTGATTCCCCTCGACCGGCTGCGGTGGATCACGTTCGGACACGTCGAGGCCGACGAGTGTGGCGCGATGAACTCGTGGCTGGCGGCCGCGCCGAACGCGGAGGTCGCGCACGGGGCGATGGGCTGCTTCGTGCAGGTCAACGACCTGGCCGATCGCGCGCCGCGTCCCCTGCAGCACGGCGATGTGCTGGAGACGGGCAGCAGGCGGGTCCGTCACCTCGACACCCCGCACGTGCCGCACGGGTGGGACGCCGGGCAGATCTTCGAGGAGACGACGCAGACGCTGTTCTGCGGCGACCTGTTCACCGCGTTCGGCCATCACCCCACGACGACCGAGGAAGAGATCGTCGGCCCGGCCATCGCGGCCGAGGACATGGGGAGCGCGACGTGCCTGACACCGGCGCTCGGGCCGACGATCCGGGCGCTGGCCGATCTGGAACCGCTGCTGTTGGCGCCGATGCACGCGCCGGTGTTCACCGGTGACTGTGTGCGGAGTCTGCGGGATCTCGCGCAGGCGTACGAGGAGCGGATGGCGGCGGAGGCCGCGCGGTACCGCGAAGCCGAATAGCCGACCCGGAAATTTCCCCTCGACTGTGGCGCAGAATACATCTTAGTGCTAAATTATTGAGCACTAAGGAACTACGCCTTCGGGTCGAGCTTGGGAGTGAGCGATGACAACAGACGCAGACACCGTCCCCATGATGGTGCGTCAGATGCGGGTCGAGTCCTCGGGCGTCGTCTCGCTCCGCCTCGAACGGCAGGACGGCGGCACGGTCGACCGGTGGACGCCGGGCGCCCACCTGGACCTGCACCTGAACCGCGGGACAATCCGGCAGTACTCCCTCTGCGGAGACCCCGACGACAAGACCGGATACCGCGTCGCGATCCTCCACGAGGTGACCGGCCGCGGCGGCTCCCGGCACGTCCACGAGACGCTGCGGCCCGGCGACAACCTGTCGGTGAGCGCGCCCCGCAACAACTTCGAACTCCTGCCGTCACCGCGCTACGTGTTCATCGCCGGCGGAATCGGCATCACGCCGATCCTTGCGATGATCGGCGAGGCCGAACGCATGGGCGCCGACTGGGAACTGCACTACGGCGGCCGCGCCCGCACCTCGATGGCGTTCCTCGACGAACTGTCCCCGTACGGCGATCGCGTCCACGTCGTCACGGAGGAGACCGACGGCATCCTCGACCTCGACGGCATCCTCGGCACCGCCCGCGCGGAAACCCTCGTCTACGCCTGCGGCCCCGAGGGTCTGCTCGGCGCGGTCGAGGGATACGCCGGCTCCTGGCCGGACGGCGCGATCCGGCTCGAACGGTTCAAGGCCAAGGAGATCCCCGCCGACACCCTCGCCGGCGACCGTCCCGTCCGCGTGATCTGCGAACGCTCCGGCATCTCCGCCACCGTCGCCCCCGACCGGACCATCCTCGACACCCTCGAGGAATCCGGCGTCGACGTCCCCAACTCCTGCCGCGAAGGCATCTGCGGAACCTGCGAAACCCGCGTCCTCGCCGGCACCCCCGACCACCGCGACTCCCTGCTCTCCAGCTCCGAGCAGGAGTCCGGCACCACCATCATGATCTGCGTTTCCCGCGCCCGCTCCGACGAGCTCGTGCTGGATCTCTAGAAGGGAAGAACCATGAGCCTGTATCTGCAACCACGCCAGTCCGGCACGGCGCCCACCCCGTACGAACGGAAACTGGCCGGTGCGATCGAAGAGGTCTTCGGCACCGGGGTGCACCACCTCGAAGGCCTGGTGAAGGGTCTGAACGCCCTCGGAATCCACAGTCCCGGCGGCGACGCCTGGACCACCGACACTTTCACGGACGAGATCCGAAAGATGGGGGCCTGACCATGGTGAACCGACTGCACAAGGCGGCACTGACCGGCGACGAGATCTTCGCGACCGGGATGCGCGACCAGTGGCACGCGGTGTGCCCGTCCGACTTCGTCGCGCGCGGAGACATGAAGAAGATCCGCCGCCTCGGTGAGGACTGGCTGCTGTTCCGTCAGTCCGACGGCACCCTCCGCATGCTCGCCGACCGCTGCCCACACCGCGGCGCCCCGCTGTCGCAGGGGCAGCACCTCGGCGACCGCGTCGCCTGCCAGTACCACGGCGTGCAGGTCGACGGCGGCGGCACCGTCGTCTCCGTCCCAGGGATGCCCGGCTGCAACCTCGAAGGCAAGCGGCTCGTCACCAGCCTGCCCGTGCGGGAAGTGGCCGGCGCCGTGCTCGCCTGGTTCGGCACCGACCCCGACGCCGAACCCGCACCCCTCGAACTGCCCGAGCGCCTCACCGACGACGGCATCTCGCACTTCCTCTGCTACGCGGAGTGGAAGGCGCCGTGGCGGTTCACACTGGAGAACCTGCTCGACCCGATGCACGGGGCGTTCCTGCACCGGGAGTCGCATTCGATGTTCGGCGGGGAGACGTCCGCGAAGTTCCGGATCCGCGAAACCGATCGCGGATTCTTCTTCGAGAAGACCGACCAGCGGGGCGTGAACTTCGACTGGGTCGAATTCTGCCGGACCGGCATCGACTGGGTGGACCTCGAGATCCCGTACCCGCCGACCGCGGGCCCGGGCGGGTCGTTCGGCATCGTCGGCATGGGAACGCCGATCGACGCCGAGACCACCGCGGTGTTCTTCTGGCGCTACCGCCGCGTCGAGGGCTGGGAGCGCGACGTCTGGCGGTTCCTGTACCGCACCAAGCTGGAGGAGCGGCACTGGGTGGTGCTCGAGCAGGACCGCACCATGCTCGAGGCGATGGCATTCGACGCGGATCAGGCGGAGAACCTGTACCAGCACGACCTCGGCGTCATCCGGCTCCGCAGGCTCTACCGGGCGCAGGCCGAGGCCCAGGCGAAGGCGCTCCAGGGGGCGTAGGGTCGCGCGGGTTGACGTGAACGAAATGTCAACTAAGAATGTGTGACGGCCGACACGTCGGGCGCCGGCCGGGTGCGAGGAGGCGTGAGCGGTGCTTACGAACGGTGACGATCGAGGTCGGCTTGCGTTGGTCGAGGCGGCGGGGCGGTGCTTCGCCGAACTGGGATACGAGCGCACCACCGAGGCGGTTATCGCCGCTGCCGCCGGGGTGTCGCAGGCCGAGTTCGCCGCCCGGTTCGCGTCCCGCGACGACGCCTTCCGCGCCGTCGCCGCCGAGGTGTTCGACACGTTCGTCGAGGCTCAGCGGATCCCGGTCCCGCCGGACGCGGACCCGCGCTGCGTCCTGCGCGCCGCCACCGCGGCGTTCATCGAGACCGTCTACAGCAGCGGCCGGCTGTTCACGATGATCGAGGACCGCGCCGCCGTCGACCCGGTGATCGGTGAACAGCTCGAGGCGGCGCACAACCGGATCCTCGGCCGGTACATCCGGTTCATCGAACGGCTCAACCAGGCCGGCATCGCGACGCCGTGCGCCGAACCCGCCCAACTCGCCCGGAAACTGGCCGAGGCGCAGTGGACGGGTGCGGCACGCCTGATCGGTGCGTCACCCGACGAACAGCGACGCTTCATCGTGGAGATGACGGCGGCCTCCGAACGATTCATCGGATTCGGTGAGGTCGCCGATCTGACCGCCCGCGCGGCCAGCTGAGTCTTCCGCTCAGGCGGTGGGGTCCTGGTTCTCGACGATCGAGTGCTCGAGCTTGCGGAGCAATTCCGCCAGCGCCGCCTGATCGTCCTTCGACATCCCGCTGAGAATCTGGGACTCGTTGGCGAAGTGGGCCTCCGCGACCTTCTCGATCACCCGCAGCCCCTCGTCGGTGAGTTGCGCGTGCACGATGCGGCGGTCCTCGGCGTCGCGCTCCCGCTGCACGAGGCCCGCCTTCTCGAGACGGTCGACGCGCAGTGTCACACCCCCGGTGGTGACGAGGGCGGACTCCGCCAACTGTCCGGACGTCATCCGGTACGGCGGACCCGAACGTCGGAGGGCGGCCATGACGTCGAACGACGCCATGTTGATGCCGTGCTCCTCGAACACCGCCGCGAGGGACGACTGGTACCGCAGATACGAACGGTGCAGGCGGCCCAGCACTTTCAACGGACTCACATCCAGGTCCGGCCACTGGTGGGCCCACTGGTCGACGATGTCGTCGACGGCATCGCGGTCTGGAACGGGGCGTTGCGTCACCGGGCGCACCTCCTGGATTCTCGAGGGTCTCATCTGTTTAGTACCAAGATATCGAAACGAGCATAGGTGACGGCGACGCGCCGCGGGTCCCCGTCGATTGCTCGAAAC
>NZ_JBHUSF010000482.1:0-4605 GCF_042673295.1 Rhodococcus sp. NPDC057014 | reverse complement strand
AGTTTTCGTGTCACCTGTGGTCTCTGTCGGAATTTATATCTCCGGTGTATCTGCTCCAGACCAGCGAGCACCCGCACTTGATGCCGAACGGCGAACCAGCCCGCGATCAGTGTCGGGATCACGACGACAACCGACGACACCGTGTACGTCCCGACCGGATAGTCGAGGGCCATCAGAACCAGGACCGCCGCGACGAAAGCGAGTGTCGCGTACGACGAGTACGGGGCGAACGGCATTCGGAACGCCGGGCGTTCCGCTACTCCTCGAGTCGCCCAGCGGTGCAACCTCATCTGGCACAGGACGATCACCGCCCAGGTCGTCAACGTGCCGAGCGAAGAGACGTTGATCGCGATCTCGAAAGCGTGTTCGGGGACGACGTAGTTCAGGCCCACCCCGATCAGGGTCACCACCGCGGTGAGGAGGATTCCGCCGTAGGGCACTCCGGAGCCGCTCATGCGGGCGGTGAACCGCGGCGCGGTCCCGCTCATCGCCATCGACCGCAGAACTCTGCCCGTCGAATAGACGCCGGCATTCAGACTGGACAGCGCTGCCGTCAGCACCACGAAGTTCATGACGTTGCCGGCGCCGGGGATGCCCAGGTGGCTGAAGAACGTGACGAACGGGCTCCGCGTCGGACTGTAGTCGGTGTACGGCAAGAGCAGGACGAGCAACAGCACGGCCCCGACGTAGAACACCATGATGCGGACGATGACACTGTTGATCGCACGGGGCATGATCTTCGCCGGATTCGGTGTCTCCCCCGCCGCGATGCCGACCAGTTCGATGCCGGAGTACGCGAACGTGACGCCGACGATCACGATGACCAGGGGAAGCATGCCGTTCGGGAGCCATCCACCGTTGCCCGAGATCAGCGTGAAGCCGGTCTCATGACCGTCGACGGGGAAGCGGAGCGCGACGACGACCCCGCCGATCACCAGGAACGAGACGAGCGCGACGACTTTGATGATCGCGAACCAGAACTCGAGTTCCCCGAAGACTTTGACGGACAACAGGTTGACGAACAGGACGATTGCCAACGCCGCCAGGGCGAGCACCCACTGCGGGACCGACGTGAAGAAGTGCCAGTAGTGGACGTAGATCGCGGCGGCCGTGACGTCGACGATCGAGGTGATCGCCCACAGCATCCAGTACATCCACCCGGCGACGAACGCCATCTTCTCGCCGTAGAACTCCCGGGCATACGACACGAACGATCCGGAGGTCGGCCGATGGAGTACCAGTTCACCCATCGCGCGCAGCATGAGAAAGGCGAAGAAGCCGGTGACGGCATAGACGACCACCAGGGCGGGTCCCGCGGACGCGAGGCGGCCGCCGGCTCCCAGGAACAGTCCCGTCCCGATCGCCCCACCGATCGCGATCATCCGGATCTGCCGGGTCTTCAGATCCTTGCGGTAGTCCCCGTCACCCTCGTGCGACAGTCGCGCCGAGGAGTCCGACGGCGCATGTACCGCAGGAGATTCGGGAGAATGGCTCGTACTCACAGTGCGCTCCTAGTCCAGTCGAACAGGTTTGAGGGAGTCGAACAGGTCGCCGGGACCGGGATTCGACGGCGGCGTGGCACCACCGAACTGATTCATCACTCCCCACACCGCGTTGAGGCCGGTGGTGACGGCACCTTCGGCCCATCCACCGGTGAACGAGATGCCGTCGCCGGCGAGATAGATCCCCTTGTGCCCGGGTGCGAAGTCCGACTGTTCGAAGTGTGTGAACAACCGCTCCTGGTAGCGGTAGTGCCCGGGCAGGTTGTCGCTGAAAGCACCCATGAAATGGGGATCCGCCTCCCACGAGACGGTGACCGGTTCGCCGATGATGCGCGAGGCGATGTCGACACCGGGGTAGATCTGAGCGAGTGAGTGGAGCATCATCGTCACCCGCTCGTCGACGTCCAGGGGCATCCACTTGAGGGAGTCGTCGTTCCAGGTGTACGAGAGGCAGATCAATGCCGGCTTGTCCGGTCCGTCGTCGAGCAGATACGTGCCGCGGGTGATGCGATCGGTCAGGGTCGTGCTCATGACGTCACGTCCGGTCTCGGGGTCGACGTCCTTCCAGAACGGGCGATCCACCATCACGAAGGTCTTCGAGGTCTGCATGTAGTGGCTGCGTTCGATTGCCATCCAGTGCTGTTGGCTGAACAGTTCCTCACTGCACTCGATCCGGGCCGACAGCAGCCACGACTGACAGGTGACGACGGCCGCGTCGTACGCGTCCTGGTTTCCCCACCGATCCGTGATCGCGATCCGGCCCGGACCACCGCTAGCGGTGCGGTCGCGACCGATCCGGTGCACCCCGGACCGCGGTGATCCACGATGGAGGACGCGAGTGTCGTTCCGTCCGGCAGTGCGCGAGGTTCTCGGGAGCGTGGTTCCACAGCCCGTGCGGCACCTGGTCGGCGCCGCCGAGGATGCGTTGCTGGTCCGCATCCGCGTCCACGTAGACGACGCGCAGAACCTCGAGCATCGAATCCGGAAAGTTGGTGTCCCAGCCTCCGGTTCCGAAACCGACCTGACCGAACGCCTCCCGGTACTCGAAGGGCAGCGCGGAGAAAGCTTGTGCCGTCGAATGCGGGCACCAGCTCGTTCCAGAGACGTTTGATTTTCTTCAGGTCGCGGTCCCGGATCGCGGTCTGCATCTCCGTGAACGCGGCCCGCTCCTCGAGGCATTCCCGCCAGGCCGCCGAGACGTCGTGGAAGAACTCGGGCAGCTCGTCCGGGGTGTGCGCGTAGTGCGCGGTGCCGCCCAACTCGACGACCGTGCTCGAGCGCGCGTCCGTCAGCGGGTTGGGGAACGGTGCGGTGTTCAGACCGAGCAGATCGACATAGTGGAAGAACGTCTGCCCCGACACCGGGAACCGCATCCCGCCGAGATCGGCGACGGGTCCTCCGGCGGTCCCGAATCGCTTGCCGCGCATCCGTCCCCCGATCTCGGCGGATTCGTAGATCACCGGACGGAGGCCCATCTTCATGAGCTCGTATGCGGCGACGAGCCCGGCCATACCGGCGCCGACGACGGCAACCTCGCGACCGTATGCCTCCTTCGGCACGGCGCCGATCCCGGCGGGATGACGCACGTACTCGTCGTAGGGAAAGGGGAAATCGGGGATCAGCATCGTGATCGGGGCAGGGGAAGACACGCTACTCCTTCAGGGTGGTTCGGTTCGGAAGACGTTTCAGGTCAGTACAAGTCGAGTCGGCGCGAGCGCAGATACGGATTGCCGGCCCTGGCGGAGCGAATCGCTTCGCTCGTGATGTCGGCGAAGATCAGCTTCGGCTCGTTCTCGGCTCGCGCGGCGAAGGATCCGTCCGGCGCGACGATGCAACTGTGGCCGGCGAACCCGGTGCCGCACTGATCGGCGTATGCAATGGCGACCGTGTTCTCGAGAGCGCGCGCCGGCACGAGCAGGCGTGGCACGGCGGTGGGGTCGAACTCCGACGCGACGCGGACGGGAACCGCCGTCGGCACGAGCACCAGATCGGCGCCTGCGACGGCGAGTGCGCGGACGTATTCCGGGAACTCGACGTCGTAGCAGATCCCCAATGCCACCGAGAGATCACCGAAGCGCACGACGGGAGACAGCGCCGCGCCCGCGGTGAAGAACTGCGCCTCTCCGGCGCCGAAGAGGTGCGACTTCCGGTAATGGATCACCTGCGCGCCGTCGGCACCGAACAGGGTGGCAGTGATGAACCGTTCGGCGTCGGACTGTTCGACGGTGGACGCGACGATCGCGATGCCGTGACGCACGGCCAGCGTCGAGACCGACTGTCGCACAGCGGCACCGTCGAGGTGGTGGATCCGGTCCGGCGCGTAGCCAGTGGAAAACAGTTCGGGGGTGACGAGGATGTCCGCACCACCGCCGGCCGCCTCGGCGGCCGCGGCAGCGAGGACGTCGAGATTCGCGTCGATGTGCCCGACCGCGGACGTTGCTTGAAGGACGGCAATACGCACTGGGAGACTCCGGAATTATTGTGGGAACGTGGCGAATTCAAGTGTGCGGGTGAACTGCGCCACAGCCAATGACAGCGGTCAACGAAAACGCGGGGCAGAAATGGGCGAAAGCACATCGATTCGGGAACTTTCCTGGTGCTCGTCCGTTCCGCTGTACACAATGGGTTCGGATGGTCCACGATTGTCCCCCGGAGCGAGTGCCTCCTCGCGACTTCGCCGCGACGCGGCCCCGATCACGCGGACCTCCGAACGAGCGCCGGGGGCTCGCGACCGGTCCAGCGGCGGATTTGTGCGTTAGCCTGAACTTTTCGTGCGGGAGCGCGGATCAGTGCGTGCAGATAAGCGAAAGTGCCTGTCCTGCAAGGCATAATGGGACTTCTCTACGGTTCCACTATGTTGACGGGAAGGCACTTCGCAGGTGAAGAGTATCGCAGCGGGTTCACGGGTGAAAGTATCGGCCGACGGACGGGGTGTGGTGTCGCATGCCGGTGTGGGGATGCTGCGGGAAATGGCGGACCTGACAGGGCTGTCCGCGCAGGTCACGGCAGTGCTGGCCGATACCTACCGCGGGCAATGGGCGCATGCCCCGGGTGCGGTGTTCGCCGACCTGGCCGCCGCGGTCGCCGACGGTGCCGACTGTGT
>NZ_JBHUSF010000481.1:0-4610 GCF_042673295.1 Rhodococcus sp. NPDC057014 | reverse complement strand
GCGTCCGGCACGATCGACGTCTCCCTCGACGGTGGCACCGCCAAGGGCGGCACCATCGACGCCGGGTACATCGTGGCGTGCCAGCTGAACTTCGGTGGCTCGGTCAACGGTGAAGCCGGTGCCAGCCTGACGCCGTCCGAGGTCATCGGTGCAGCGGCCGGCGGCCCTGCCGCGTCGATTCCGGCCGAGGGTGGTGCCGGTAGCGGCATCACGATCGGACCCGGCCAGGCCACCAACGTGCCGATCCTCGACATCGAATACGAGGACAGCTACGGCGCCGAGGCTCACAAGAGCAGCTTCAAGTTCACCGGCAAGAGCGGTGGCTTCACGTACTCCGACGAGACGTTCGGTGTGTCCGGTTGCGCCGGTTACGCGCAGGCTCGCTCCTACGTCAAGGTTGCGGTCTCGACCGAGTCGGTCGACGGCACCGTCACCCTGTGGGGGCAGCCCTTCAGCCTCGGCTGATATTCGTTCCATCCATGACTCCGGGCCCGTGCACGCAGCTGCTGCACGGGCCCGGAGTCGTCGAAGTGCTATTCGCGGGTCTGCTCCAGCTTCGCGGCCTTCTCCGCGGGCATGGCGTGCGCTCCGTCGGAACTCGCTGTCGCCCCGTCGGTTTGGAGGCTCGCTTCGAGGATGTCGCGGATCTGGATCAGCAGGTCGGCCTCGCTGGCCTTCTTGTCGGCGGGCTCGGTGATGAACCGTTTCTTCGCGGCGTTGGCCGGGACGATGAGAATGAAGTACACGACCGCGGCGATGATCACGAAGTTGATGACGGCCGTGATGACGGCGCCGATGTTGATGAAGGTGGCCGGGTTGTCGGCGATGATCTGGTAACCCCAGCCCAGATCGTTGGCGCCGCCGGCAACGGCGATCAACGGATTGATCACGTTGTTGGTGAACGATGTGACGATGGCGGTGAACGCGGCTCCGACTACGACCGCGACGGCGAGGTCGAGGACGTTCCCCCGGAGCAGGAAGTCCTTGAATCCCTTGAGCATGTCGACGTCTCCTCGAGTGGGTGGCAAGTCATCCAGCACTGTCTCCCGGAAAAGCCTAGATCAGTGACCCGCGGCGCGGCGGGTCACTGAAAGGTCACGGTGATCGCGCTCGTGAGGGATGCCGCGGCCACCGTCGTGGCGTCCGAGGCCGGAAGCGCCAGCATCACTACCCGTTCGCGCTGGTCACGTCCGTTCTCGGACGGAGTCACCAGCACGACGACGGCATGGGATGCCAGGACGGTGGCGCCGGACCGCCGGTCCGGATTCGACGGTGTGCCGGGATCGACCGTCAGCACGTCAACGCGATCGCCCTCACGGAGGAGTTCCGTGACGGCCGGGTCGGCGAGCCGGACGGGGACGATGCGGGCGTCGTCGATACCTGCTGCGGCAGCGGCCAGACGGGGGCCCAGTACCCGGATGTCGGTGAGGGCTTCACCGGCGCGAGTCGGTCCGGCGAGGGTGCGTCCGTCGACATCGGCCACGGCGGTGACGGCGCCGTCGGGCAGGCTCCCGGCTTCGAACTCGACCAGTTCCACGTCGGCGTCCGTGAGGACGACTCCGGGTTGCAGATCACGTGCGGCCACCACGACCGCGGAGCGGGCGGAGCCGGGATCCCCGCGGGCGAGGAGGGCCAGCGCGAGGCAGACGAGTGCGGCGGCCAGGACGCGTCTGGCGGCGACGGTGCGGGCCCAGCCGGGATGGGTGAGATCCGACAGCCGGTCTGCCCACGACGGGCTCAGGCTTCGATGGGCGCGGTTCGACCGGCGGTGACCGGTCTGGGCAGGGTCGAACGACATGGTTCGACGCTAGGAGACCGGCAGGCCCGTAGGTACGCCGAACGGGCCCGCCTGTGGATGGACGAGAAGTTGTGGATAACCCGCGGAAGCGCGAGAACTAGCTGGCAGCAGCCTTGGCCGGTGCGGCGGTCGCGGTGCTCGTCGAGCTGGACGAGGCCGTCGCCGAACTTTCCGACTTGGCTGCGGGAGCGGAATCGGTCTTGGCCGGCTCGCTGGCCGCTCCGGACGTTCCACGGCTGTCGGTGCGGTAGAAACCGCTGCCCTTGAAAACGATGCCGACGGAGTTGAACAGCTTGCGAAGCTTGCCCGAGCATGCGGGGCAGACGGTCAGGGAGTTATCGCTGAACGACTGGACGATGTCGAAACGGTTGTCGCATTCCGTGCACGCATATGAGTAAGTGGGCACTGGGTTCCTCCGCACTGTGTAGTCAAACCGCAGGTTTTAGCACTCTACAGTCGACAGTGCCAACAACGCTAATCAGAGAACTATTCCGAACCGTCCGTTCCCCGTTGTTCGCCGAGTGCGACGAGTCCCGAGCCGGGGGTGAGAGCCCATCCCATCCGTACGTCGTGGGGATCCTCCGGCAGTTCGGACACCAGTTCCTCGTCACGGACCACCGTGATCAGCCGTGCGCCGAGGGCGGCGAGCCCGAGAGTCCGGTCGTAGAAACCTGCGCCGCGGCCGAGTCGCACGCCCCGTCGATCGACGGCCAGTGCGGGAACGAAAATGGTATCGGCCGAACGGATCTCGTCGGGTTCCTGCACCGGCCCGGTGGGCTCGCGCAGGCCGTAACTCGCGTCGGCGAGACCGTCCGCGCCCGTGAACTCGGACCAGTAGAGCGGGCCGGGACCGCGGGTGACGGGTACGAGGACGCGTCCGGCGACCCGTCGGAGGGCGTCGAGGAAGTCCAGCGACCCGGGCTCGAGCGCGGTGGGGACGTAGGCGCAGACGGTCGATCCGCCGGCGACTTCCCGTGTGACGAGCGTGACAATCGCCTGGTCTTCGGCGGTGCGGAGTTCAGGGGTCAGCGCGCGCCGCCCGGTGAGCACCAACTGCCGCCACTCGTCCTTCGTTCGTGCGTGCATGGCCCAACCTTAGAGCCGGCCCGAGAGCGTCTCCGACGGGTTCCCGGAGGTAGCTGACAGGATCTTGGTGACTGACTGGTAGGTCCGCACAGTTAAGGTGTGGGCATGACAGACGCCGCCCCGCACACCGCCAGCGCCTTTCGCACGGCTGTCGTGCCCGCAGCGGGAATGGGGACGCGATTCCTCCCCGCGACCAAGACCGTGCCGAAAGAGCTGCTCCCGGTCGTCGATACCCCAGGTATCGAACTCGTGGCCGGGGAAGCCGCCGATTCGGGTGCCGGCCGGCTCGTGATCGTCACGTCGCCCGGTAAGGACGGAGTGGTCGCCCACTTCGTCGAAGACCTCGTCCTCGAGAGCAAGCTCGAGGCCAGCGGCAAGTACCACCTGCTCGAAAAGGTGCGCAAGGCTCCCGGCCTGCTCGAGGTGGAGTCCGTCGTCCAGGACCAGCCCCTCGGCCTCGGTCACGCGGTCGGCTGCGCGGAGTCGGTCCTCGACGACGACGAGGACGCCATCGCCGTACTCCTCCCGGACGACCTCGTGATGCCGCGCGGAGTGCTCGAGACGATGTCCCGGGTCCGTCGCAAGCGCGGCGGCACCGTCCTCTGCGCCATCGACGTCCCCAAGGACCAGGTGAGCGCGTACGGCGTCTTCGAGGTCGAGACGGTGCCCGACGCCGTCAACCCGGACGTCCTCAAGGTCACCGGCATGGTCGAGAAGCCGGCCATCGAGGACGCCCCGTCCACGTTCGCGGCGGCAGGCCGCTACCTCCTCGACCGCGCGATCTTCGATGCGCTGCGGCAAATCGAGCCCGGCGCCGGCGGCGAACTCCAGCTCACCGACGCCATCGCCCTCCTCATCAAGGAAGGCCACCCCGTTCACGTCGTCGTGCACCGAGGCACGAGACACGATCTCGGAAATCCCGGCGGCTACCTCCGCGCTGCGGTTGACTTTGCGTTGGACATGGAAGAGTACGGCCCGTCGTTGCGCGAATGGCTGATCGACCGATTGAAGCGGACGGAATCCTAGAAGCTCGGGAGGCAAGAACTTGCGGTCGGTCGAGGAGCAACAGACGATCGTGACCGCGGCCGCGGTGGCGCCGCGGCCGGTCCGTGTGGCGATCTCCGAAGCCCAGGGGCTGCTGTGTGCCGAAGAAGTGGTCACCGAGCGGCCGCTGCCCGGGTTCGACCAGGCCGCCATCGACGGTTACGCCGTCCGTAGCGTCGACGTCCAGGCTGCCGGAACCGACCTCCGGGACGACGACGGTGCTCCCGTGGAACTGTCCCTTCCCGTGGTCGGTGAGGTCACGGCGGGTTCACGGCAGCCGATCCGGCTGCAGCCCCGTCAGGCGGTCAAGGTCGACACGGGTGCTCCGCTCCCGACGCTCGCCGACGCCGTCCTCCCGCTCGACCGCACCGACGGCGGCCGAGCCCGCGTCAAGATCTACAAACCGGTCCGCTCCGGCGACTACGTGCGCCGCGCCGGTGACGACGTGCAGCCCGGCGACGTCGCAGTCCGTGCAGGCACCATCATCGGCGCTGCCCATGTGGGTTTGCTGGCCGCGGTGGGACGCGACAAGGTGCTCGTCCATCCCCGGCCCCGGCTGTCCGTCATCTCGGTCGGTGGCGAACTCGTCGACGTCGACCGGACCCCGGGGCCCGGTCAGGTCTACGACGTCAACTCCTATGCGCTGGCCGCCGCCGCCCGCGACGCCGGCGCCGACGTCAAC
>NZ_JBHUSF010000480.1:0-4622 GCF_042673295.1 Rhodococcus sp. NPDC057014 | reverse complement strand
GCCGCCGCCGGGTCCGCCGCAACAGGGGCCTCCTGCGCCCCGCCCGCGGCACCCCGCGCCGCGTCAGGGTCCCCCGCCGCCGCAGGAGGGCACCCAGGTGATCCGCCGCGACGGCCGTGGCGCCCCGCCGCCGCCCCAGCAGGCGTGGTCGCAGGCCCCGGAACCGCAGCTGTCCCGCTCGGCCCCGCCGCAGGGTCCGCGCGGCTACGCACCCACCCAGACGCCGCAGCCGTACCGCGACGCGCAGCCACCCCCGCCGACGCGGGCGCCCGATCGGCGTCCCCCGCGCACGCCACCACCCCCGCCGCCCGCACCGTCGCGCACCCCGGAGCCGCCGCAGCAGCGCAGGCCCCGGCGGCCACGGCACTGGGGGCGCCGCATCGGCATCCTGTTCCTGGTGCTGATCCTGGCGCTCGCGGGCATGACCTACTACCTCGACAGTTCGCTGAACCGGATCGACGCGCTGGCCGACTACCCCGGCCGGATCGGCGACACCCCCGGCACGAACTGGCTGCTCGTCGGTTCGGACAGCCGCACCGGGCTGACCCCCGAGCAGGAACAGCAGCTGTCGACCGGCGGGAACAGCGGTCCCGACCGCACCGACACCATCATCGTGGTGCACGTCCCCAGCGGCAGCGGCCCGGCGACGATGGTGAGCATTCCGCGCGACTCGTACGTGTCGATCCCCGGCTACGGCGAGGACAAGATCAACGCGTCGTTCGCGTTCGGTGGTCCGCAACTGCTGACCCAGACGGTCGAGGAGGCCTCCGGGCTGCACATCGACCACTACGCGGAGATCGGGTTCGGCGGATTCGCCGGCATCGTCGACGCGATCGGCGGCGTCGACATGTGCCTGGACACCGCCATCGACGACCCGCTCGCGGGGATCAACCTCGCGCCCGGCTGCCAGGAACTGGCGGGTGCGGAGGCGCTCGGCTTCGTCCGCAGCCGCGCGACCGCGCTCGCCGACATCGACCGGATGAACCATCAGCGGATGTTCATGTCGGCACTGATGTCGAAGGCGACCAGCCCCGCGACGTGGCTCAACCCGTTCCGCATCTGGCCGCTCGTCACCGACACCGCGGCATCGTTGCGCGTCGACGAGGGCGACCACATCTGGAATCTCGCCGCACTCGCCTGGGCGGTCCGCGGCGACATGGTCACGACCACCGTCCCCGTCGGCGGTTTCGAGGACGTCGACGGCGCCGGGAACGTGTTGCTCTGGGATCACGACCGGGCGTCGCAGTTCTTCGACGCGCTGGCCGACGACCGTCAGGTTCCGGCCGAACTTGTCACCACCGGTCCGTGACGCTCGGCCGTAAACTGGCACCCATGACGCAACCGGCGCCGAAAGCACCCAGCGAGTTCCATGCCCTCCTGCAGCAGCAGATCCGCAACGAGTTCACCGCATCCCAGCAGTACATCGCGGTGGCCGTGTATTTCGACTCGCACGATCTCCCGCAACTGGCGCGCCGGTTCTATTCGCAGGCCGCCGAGGAGCGCGGCCACGCGATGATGATGATCCAGTACCTGATCGACAACAACCTTCAGGTGAAGGTCCCCGGCATCGACGACGTCGTCACCGATTTCGACTCGGTGCGCGCCCCCGTCGCACTCGCGCTGGAGCGCGAACACGTCGTCACCGAACAGATCACCAAGCTCGCCCGCACGGCCCGCGACAGCGGCGACTACCTCGGCGAGCGGTTCATCCAGTGGTTCCTCGAGGAACAGGTCGAGGAGGTCTCGGACATGCACACGCTCCTCAACATCGTCGAGCGTGCCGGCGACAACCTGTTCGACATCGAGGATTTCGTCGCCCGCGAGATGAGCGGCAACACGCCGGTCCGTCCGGGTGCGCCGAAGAGCGCGGGCGGCGGCGTCTGACCCGACGGGTCAGCAGCGGGTGGGCGCCGGTTCGCCGCGGAATCGCGCGGCCACGTATTCGTACGCGTCCGGAAAGCCCACCACTGCCGTCGTCATGTGCTCGGATATCTCGTACGGCACGAACGTCAGTCTGGCGCCGGCCGCGCAGTAGCGGTGCGCGGTCTCCGCGATCGAATCGAACGGCGTCAGCCCGTCGAGGGTGCCGTGCCACAGGTAGAGGGGCGCGGTCGGGACGCCCTCGAAGTACCGCAGACTGTTCTCGCGCAATACCTGGTGCGCACCCGAACTCGCCATGAGGCTGGTGGACGCGGCCAGCTGTCCGGCGCTGCGGAAGGCGCCGTGGAACAGCAGGAACCGGCGGCATTCGTTCGACATCCACTCGCGCAACCACAACCCGGTCTCGTTCAGCTGCGACGAGATCGGCAGCTGCTCCGGGTATTCGCGTTCCAAACCGATCGCGGCGGCGAACGCGAGCCCGAACCCCGGATGCGGATTGAACCCCAGACCCAGGGCCATCTGCTCGAGGTCCGCGGGAATCCCACCCGCCACCACCGCGTCGAGTTTCAGTTCCGGCGCATACGTCGGGGCCAGCGCCGCCGCCCACGCGCTGGCCATGCCGCCCCCGGAATAGCCGGCCAGCGCCACCGGGCTGTGCGTCAACCCCAGTTCGGCGACCCGCTGCACCGCCCGCACGCTGTCGAGGGTGATCATGCCGCCGAGCTTCGCGGCGCCGTAGGCGCCCGTCGGGCCCAGATGATCGGGCACCGACACCGCCCAGCCGCGCTGCAGACCCAGATACAGGCCGGGCGACTCCTGCAGTTCCAGATTGAACAACGAGCGCGACGGGGCGCATTTGGTGCCCAGCGAATTCACGATCGCCTGATACGACACGAGCGGCGGGTTCGCGACACCACGGGGAAGCAGCACGGTGGTGACGGCCAGGATCGGATGTCCCGCGGAGTTCGTCGACCGGAACGCGATCTGCCACCCGTCGGAGTTCGCGTACATCCAGGTGTCGATCCGGCGTGTCCGCACGACGTCGCCGGGGCTCAGGTCCTCGAGGTCGGCGGGGGCCGAATAGAAGGGGTCGGGGTCCGGCCAGGGATACAACGGGTCGGCCTGTGCGGGAACCGGAATCGTCGCGCCCAGGAAAAGGGCGCCGAGAATCAACGCTATCCACGTACCGGGTCGTCTCAACATGGGCCTGCCCCTCCGGCCGCGGCGTCAGATCGCTGTGAATTTTATACACGGGCCCGGGCCCGCCGACGCGGATTGCCCGGTTCCCATCCGTGATCCGCCGCCGGCTCAGACAAGGAAATTGTCACCAGAATGGTCCCGAAATTAGGTTGACATTAGTTTGGGAACGCTTGCCAAAATAAGGTTGAACTTGGATGACACGTGCTCTGACCAGCATTATTATCCATTTCATGACTTCCACTGACGCGCACAAGACGAAATTCCACGCTCTGCTTCACGACCAGATTCGCAACGAATTCAACGCGTCACACCAGTACATCGCGACTGCCGTCTATTTCGACAACTCGGACCTGCCGCAGCTCGCCAAGCACTTCTACAAGCAGGCCGTCGAAGAGCGCAACCACGCCATGATGATCGTCCAGTACTTCCTCGACCGCGACATCTCCGTCGAACTGTCGGGTGTCGACGCGGCGAAGGGCCAGTTCGAGAATGCCCGCGAGCCGATCGCCCTCGCTCTGACCCAGGAGAAGACGGTCACCGAGCAGATCGTGCAACTGGCGAGCACCGCCCGCGAGGAGGGCGACTACCTCGGCGAGCAGTTCATGCAGTGGTTCCTCAAGGAGCAGGTCGAGGAGGTCGCCAGCATGACGACGCTGCTGACCATCGCCGACCGCGCGGGCAGCAACCTGTTCGATCTCGAGGAGTTCGTCGCACGCGAGATGAGCGGCGTCGCAGACACGTCCGGCGCGCCGCATGCAGCGGGCGGTTCCCTCTAGGCGGCTCCGCCGCCCGTGAGTGGTTGAGGAGTGCAGAGACTCGTTAACCACTCACGGGCGCGAAGCGCCTACCGCAGCGTCACCTGCCGGCCGCGCAGGCCGTCGCGGGCGCGTCGCTCCTCGGTGGTGAGGGGCGCGTCGATGGCCAGGGCCTCGGCCAGTCGCTGACCGAGTTCGACGGTGGCGGCGGCCCATTCGTTCGCATGCTTCTCACGGTCCAGGTCGAACACCGGGACCAGCAGACCGTGGGTCCGGAACGACCCGGCGTAGCGCGAACCCTCACCGAGGTGCAGGCCACCGGTCGCGTGCACGCGCGCGAGGGCCAGCATCAGATCGTCCTCGTTCTCGGGGCGCACCCAGCGGATGTGCGCCTTCTCGCCCGCGTCGACCCACCACGCGGCGACGACACCCTCGGCCTCGACCCGGGCGGACGGCATGATCGCCGCATTCGCGTGCTGCACGGTGGTCGCGACCTCGGGTGCCGGCTCCACGCCTTCGGGAATCCACCAGTTGAAATCCTGGTGCACGGTGATGTCGAGCGGGGCGTCCGCGTCGATCACGTCGGCCAGCGCCGGGGTGTCGGATCCCGGGTTGGCGGAGGCCAGCGATTCACCGCCGGCGGCGTCGCGGACCCAGGCGACGGACGCGGCCAGGTCGGCGCCGAGGTCGGCGGAATGCGCCTGGACCTGCACACCGACGAACCCGGTGGCACTGTCCCCCTCGTCGCGGACCAGCGCCGCGACGGCTCCGGGCAGCACGGTCGCC
>NZ_JBHUSF010000479.1:0-4629 GCF_042673295.1 Rhodococcus sp. NPDC057014 | reverse complement strand
CGGGACGCTCGTTCGATCTGACGCAACGAGCGTCCCGTTCGTCGCGGAAGCGGGGGAGGATCAGGCGCTGCGCAGCCGGTCGAGCAGACCGGGCAGGTCCGCGACGCTGTCGAGGACGTGGGTGGCCCCGGCCTCGGACAGCTGGGTGGCGTCGTGGGCGCCGGTGAGCACACCGACGGAGGCGAGCGCTCCGGCGCGCAGGCCGGTGATGATGTCCGACGTGGTGTCGCCGAGCACCACCATCGACTGCACGGACGGGGCGCCCGCGCGCATCAGCGCGGTCAGCGGCATGTCGGGGAAGGGGCGGCCGCGGACGCCGTCACCGGGGCAGAGCACGACGTCGGCGACGTCCTCCCAGCCGAGTGCGCGGATGATCGACATCTGCGTCTCGTGGGCGAACCCGGTGGTGAGCGCCGTTTTGATGCCCTGCTCCCGCAGCGAGCCGAGGAGTTCCTCGGCGCCGGGAACGGCGCTGCACCGGCCGTCGTCGACGAGTTGCGCGTAGCAGCGTTCGAATTCCTTGTTCGCCGCCTGCGCCTGCTCCTCGTGTCCGCCGCTGAGGTGGCGGAAGACGACGATCTTGGACTGGCCCATGGTGTCGGTGACGTACTCGAGCATCCGCCGCCGGTCGTCGTCCGTCTTCGACAGGCCGGCGTGCGCGTCCGCGGCCAGGAAGGACTGCTGCACCAGTCCGCTGTCCTCCACGGTGGTGCCTGCCATGTCGAAGACGACGAGGCTGATGTCCCGGTGCTGCGTTCCCATTGTCGTGTTCCTCTCGAATTTCGGTGAATGTGTGTGCGGGACAGCTATTTCAATAGACTGATGCGGCTTCGCGGCCGAAGACGTGGTCGATCCGGTCCTTCGCCAGACCCATGCCGGTCGTCATGCCGATGCCGGTGGTGACGGTGACGATGTGCACCCCGTCGAGGGGCTCCTCGATCAGGAACTCCGAGTCGGGGGCCGAGCTGTACACGCCCTGCCAGCGCTCGGTGACGGTGACGTCCGGGACGCCGAACAGGGCGGCGGCCTCGCGGACCAGCACCTCGAACCCCTGCTCCGACTGGAACGGCTCCGCCGAGACATCACGGATGTGGGTGTCGCCCAGCAGGATCGAGCCGTCGGGCTGCGGGGCGTACATCTGATGGAGGTCGAGGTCGGCGTAGTCAGGATGCTCCTCGCGCAACCGCGCCGCGAGCGCCGCCGTCGCGGGCAGGTCCCCGAAACCGCTGTACCGCACGAGCGACCAGCCGGTGAACAGCGGCCCGGGCAACGGTGCGGTCAGCGGCATCCTCGCGCGCAGCATGTGGAGCCGGCACCGCAGGAGCCCTCCGCGCTCGGCCTGCTCCGGGAACAGGCGGTCGATGTCGTGGTTGACGGTGACGAACACTGTCCCCGCATGCAGATCGCCCCGCGAGGTGTGGACCACCCCGGGGCCGAATCCGGCTGCGGCGGTGCGCCAGAAGAAGTCGACGCCGGACGCCTCGAGCCACCGCGCGACGGCGGGGGCCGCCTCCCGCGGGTTTACCTGGAGGTCGCCGGCCAGGTACATCCCGCCGACGACGCGATCGCCGGAGACGGGGAGTGCAGCGAGGATCCGTTCGCGCGGCAGCAGTTCCACCTCGGCCGGTTCGCGCCTGTCCGCGAACTCGGTCATGACGGCCATTTCGTCGTCGTGCCGTGCCACACAATACGTTCCGGACTCGGAGATCCAGAAACCCGCCTTGCGCGACAGATCGAGCCAGTGCTCCCGGCCGGCCAGCGCGTACTCGCGGGCGACACCCGACTGGGCGGTGATGCAGACGTGACCGAAGTTCTGGACGGATGCGCCCGCGACTCGGTCGGCATGATCGATCACCGCCACCGACAGGCCGCGGCCGAGCGCGTGGTAGGCGTGCGCGAGACCGAGGATTCCGGCGCCGACCACCACCACGTCGTATCGTCGTTGATGTGTCATGAATTCCACCTTGGCCCCTGGACGCTCAACTTGTCAATACAAGTGGCTTAAATTCACCACAGGTATAGATAAGTTCCCGTTCGTTCACCGTCCGTTGCGCGTCGGTGCGGGCGCGCCGGATGGCACCGGCAGGTGGTTGCTGCGAAAATTGCCTCTCGCGTCCACCCACCGCAGAGGGGAAATCGATGAGTGGTGCTTCCGGATCCAGCGCAGCCCCGGTCTACGAACCGGCGTCGCCCGGCGACCGCTTCGGACCCCTGATCGAACGCCGCGACGACGCCGACTTCCCGTTCTACGACGGGACGCCCACCGCGCTGTCGGCGCGGCAGTGGATCCTGATGTGGGCGTCCGTCGCCGTCGGTTTCGCGGCCCTGGTCCTCATCCCGCAACCCACCAATCTGGTGGCGTTGATTCCGCGGATCCTGTTCGTCGGCATCCCGCTCACCGTCCTGGCGCTGGTGACGCGCGATCATTGGACCGCACTGTTCCGCAGGGTGCGCGGCCGCGACGTTCTCACGATGATCGGGTTCGCGCTGCTCAACCTGGCCGTCACGTTCACACTGGCGTTGCTCGTGCAGGCCGTGTTCGGGGTGGCGTCCAACAAGGCCGTCGACGGCGTGGGCGAGCGTGGTGCGCTCGACACGGTCGCGTTCTACGTGGGAACCGGGATCCAGTTGGTCGGCGAGGAAGTCTTCACGATCGTCCCGTTCCTCGCACTGATGTATTTCCTGGTCGCCAAGGCGAGGCTGTCCCGGAAGACGGCGATCGTCCTGGCCTGGCTGCTCAGCGCGGTGTGGTTCGGCGCCGCCCACCTCCAGACCTACGACTGGAACTTCGCTCAGGCGTTCATCGTGATCGGCGGGGCCCGGCTGGTCCTCACGCTCGCGTACATCCGCACCAAGAACCTGTGGGTCTCGACGGGCGCGCACATCATCAACGATTGGACGCTGTTCACCCAGGCGGTCGTGGCGCACACGGCCCTTCTCGCCCTCTGACGGAGCGCGGGCGTCAGTTCGGAATCGGGATGACGATCGGCGGCAGACCCGGTATCTGCACCTGAATCTGTTGCGGCGGAGCGGGCACCGGCGCGGGAGCGGGCGGCGGGTTGTACACCGGCGGCTCGGGTGCGGGCGGCGGCACGGCGACGGGTGCCGGCGGCGGGGGAGGTGGCGGCGGCGGTGGCGCCGGCGCGGGTTCCGGAGAGGGGACAGGCGCGGGCCGGGGAGCGGCCTGCTGCACCACGGCGGGCGGCGAATCGACCACCGGTGCCTGGGCTTCCACGGGGGCTACCGGATTCGGACGCTCCGCGGGCTGCTGCGGACCGGACCCGATCGGCACCGACGACAATCCGCCGGTCATCAGGTCGACCACGGCCACTTCGGTCATCGCCAGGTTGGAGGGCTGCACGACGTACAGCCGGTCCTGCTGGAATGTCGGCCACGGATCGCCCTCGAGTTTCGCGTCCTGGTTCACCACCGGGGACAGCAGCGGGCTGCCGCGCATGCACCGGACGCGGGGAACGCCGTGGTCGTCGATCAGCACGATGGTCCCGGCCTGGAGCACCGACTGGAATGCCGTCGCGTGGCCGTCGTCGAAGCCGTGATTGGTGACGCGGGTGTCCGCGCGGAGCAGGACGGGGGTGAGGGTCCGGACGTAATTGCGCACGTCGTCGACCTGGAACACACTCGACCAGGCCTCCAACCTCGCGGGATCCCCCTCGAGGTCGTCGACGAGGCGCTGCCGGTCGCAGAGCACGCGGTCGGGGCTTCCGCCGTAGAGTCCGGCGCGGTCACCGACCACCCGGATACCGGCGGCCCGGGGCTCACCCGGCAGGTCGGTTCCGGGCGGGCCGAACGGGACCGTCGTCGGTGTCTGCGGCGGGAGCAGCACCTCGGTCCACGGAAGTTGCCCCTGGTCGGTGGCCCGATCGAGGTCGATCGGGTCGGGGTTGCCCCCGGAACCGGAGGAGCACGCGACGGTCACCGCCGCGGTCAGGACTCCGAGGACCGCCAGCCAGCTACGCGGTGCGCGCCCGGGGCGCGTACCGGCTCGAACGACTCGTCTGCGTCGGGCACGCCGTGCAGCCGGCCCGGCATCGTCGGTGGCCACCCCGCCATCGTAGGCACAGTCGCCGATCGGCCGGGCCGTATTGCGGTGTGGTTGCCGGCCCGGCCGTCGGTCAGCTGGTGATCATGTCCTCCTGCGACCAGAACGCCCGCATCGACGTGATCTTGCCTTCGTCGTCGAAGGTCATGACGTCGATCGGCGCGATCTCGAGCTTCTGCTCGCCGAGATCGGTGACGAGGGAGAAGTGGAACGCCGCCGAGTTGCCGGCGATCTTCAGCGTCAGGAGTTCACCGGTCTGCTTCAGCGGTTCGATCACCCCGTAGAACTCGCGCAGGGATTCCACCGAGGTCCGCGGATCGGTGCCCACCGGGTCCTCCACGGTGGCGCCGTCGGCGTACAGCGCGACGACGTCGTCGGCGGTCCCGGTGGCCACCGCCTCGATGTACCTCTCGACGGTCTTGCGGATGTCTTCTGCGGACGGTGCCATGATGCGACTCCTCGGTCGAATAGAACGTGTTCTAGCCGAGAGAGTAGCGCAGCACGTCGCCGGTGGGGAGCCCCTTCTCCCGGGCAGCGGGACATGGCCGCACAGGGGTCCGCCCCTGCCG
>NZ_JBHUSF010000478.1:0-4637 GCF_042673295.1 Rhodococcus sp. NPDC057014 | reverse complement strand
GGGGTGGTCTCGGGGGCTGGGATTTGTTTATACGCGCCGGGTGCGGGCCCGGCCCCCGGGGCCGCCGGTTGCGTCTGATCTCAGGCGGGCCCGGTGCGCCCGAGACGCGCTACGGCTGCGGCGGGGACAACTCCCAGCCCGTGCTCATGTCGCGGGCGAGGTCGGGCATCCGCCGCAGCACCCGCTGGCCCTCGACGAAATCGCGGAACGGGATGGCGAGCAGAGCGCGCAGCTCGCCCGGACGACCCTCGGCGAGCCGCTGGTAGGACGACGCGATGTCGCTGACGATGTACTCCCAGCGCGGTGCGCGGTCGGCCCAGTTGAAGCCGGGCAGGGGTGTCCGCAGACGGTAGTCCGCGCCGGCGACGTCGCCCGTGATCGACATCGGCGTGACCTGCCCCGGTGCGCGCGCGCCGGGAACCGAGGGTTGCGCCGCGACGGTCGTGGCGTACGTGAGCGCCCGGCCGACACCGTCACGCGCCGCCGCAGTGACGTCCCACTGGTCGGCGATGATCTGATTCTGCTCACGCGACGCCATCCGGAACAGGGCGTCCGCGTATCCCGCCGGGGTGCCGGAGAAGATGCCGTCCCAGGCGATCTCGGCGTTCTCGTCGAGCAGTCCCGCGGCGGCCATCTCCTCGACGGCACCCCTGCCGTCGTTCAGGTACGCCTCGTGCATGGGCACCATGTCGAAGTAGATGTGTTTCTGCATCATCAGCAGGCGTTTCTGGTACCAGTCCAGGTCGCCCGCCGTCATCGCCGGACCGACGGTGGCGAGCGTTCTCGGGTCCGGCGGCAGGAGCGTCATCGCCTCGCCGGACAGACCGCGGATCGTTGACGCGACGGCGTTGCCGAGCGCGTGGACGGCGTCGACTCCGAGCACGGTCCGGCCGAGGTCGAGGTCCCAGAAGCCGGCGGCGAACGAGCCTCCCGCCAGCCCGGCCATACCGGACCAATAGAGCTCGGCGCGTTGGAGTTGATAGCGGCCGTAGTTCTCGTAGACCCGGTCGACCACCGCCGCGTTGGCGATCAGCCCGGCGTTCGGATCCCACCCGGCGAGGTCGATGCCGGACGCCTCGGATCCGCGCGCCAGCCAATATTGTTGCAGCAGGGCGGAATACCTCCTCGGTGCGATGCCGTCGGAGCGGGCGGCGGCCAGCGCAGCACCGAGTGCGGCGGAGTCGGTGGGGAGCCGGGGGTCGAGCCCGCCGATCGACTCCGCCGACGCGTTCGCGGGCGTGATGTCGAGGAGGCCTGCATAGCCGGCGGCACGCGCGACGTTCGGCGCCGGACCGGCCAACACGAGGACCCCGAGCAACGCGACGAGCACCCCGCGGATCGTCGTGTTGCGGACCCCAGGCGATTGGCAGTGCACAGCACCGTGCATGTCAGGTATTTAACAACATATATGTGATGGCGTCCGGGTTTTGCCCTGGATTCCCCCACGTGAGCGCTAAGGAGTGCCCCGGCACACGACGCCACTCACCTGGGGCCGAGTTCACCCAGGACGGCCGAGAGAATGGTGTGCGCGCTGGCGATGACCGTCTCGATCGGCTGACGGTTCTCCGACAGGACCCACTGCTGGGCGATCATCAGCACCGCCCCGACCAGGCCGGTCGCGAGGGTGCGGAGGTGAGGGTCGGGGAACGCGGTGCGGTCGACGGCCGGGCCGATGACGACGAGCACGGCGTCCACGAACGACCGCGTGACGCGGCGGTAGGCGGCGTCGACGTCCGGGCCGACACCGAGGACCTCCTGGAACGCGATCCGCGGGATCCGCGGGTCGTCGGCGACGGACCGGAAGAACGCGGTCAGCGCCCCGCGAACTCTGGCGTCCAGATCGGCGCCCCCGTCCCGCGCGCCGCGCAGGACACTGTCCCGGAGGCGGTCGGTCACGCTCGCGTACGCCGCCAGTAGCAGGGCCTCGCTGTCGTCGAACGACTCGTAGAAGTAGCGCTTGGTGAGCCCGGCGGTCGCGCAGATCTTCTCGACGGTCGCGGACCGGTATCCGCTGGTCCCGAACACTTCGACGGCAGCGTCGACGAGGCGCGCGCGGCGCTCTTCCTGACGCTGGCGAGGGCCCGCACCGCGGTAGGTGCGGCCCGTCCCGTCGAGCCTGGGCGAACTCACTCCCCAATATTGACACCGCACAGTTCCAGATACAAACTGACACTGAACGGTGCCAGATCACACGCCAGGAGATCCCATGCCCACGCTCAGGAACAAAGTCGCACTCGTCACCGGCGCCGCGCGGGGCATCGGAGCCGAAACGTCCCGTGCCCTCGCCCGCAAGGGCGTCGCACTGATCCTGATCGACCTGGACGCCGAACCACTGAAAGCCCTCGCCGCCGAACTCGGTGACGACGTCGCGCTCGCCGTAGCCGCCGACGTCTGCGACCTGCCCGCCATGCAGAAGGCCGTCGACTCCGGAGTCGCGAAGTTCGGGGGCATCGACTTCGTTCTCGCGAACGCAGGCATCGCCAGCTTCGGCTCGGTGACGCAGGTCGATCCCGCCACGTTCAAGCGGGTCATCGACATCAACATTCTCGGCGTCTTCCACACCGTCCGCGCCGCGCTACCGTCCGTGATCGAGCGGAAGGGCTACATCCTGGTCGTCTCCTCGCTCGCCGCGTTCGCGCCCGCAGCCGGTCTCACCGCCTACAACGCCAGCAAGGCCGGCGTCGAACACTTCGCCAACGCCCTCCGCCTCGAGGTCGCGCACCGCGGCGTCACCGTCGGCTCGGCCCACATGTCGTGGATCGACACCCCGCTCGTCCAGGACGCGAAAGACGACCTCGCCGCGTTCAACCAGTTCCTCGCCACGCTGCCGGGACCGCTCGGCAAGACGACGTCCGTGGACCGCTGCGTCGACGCGTTCGTCGACGGCCTCACCAAGCGGAAGCGTCGGATCTACGTGCCCCGGTGGGTCGGGGCGTTCGCCTGGCTGAAGGCGGTGGTGACGTCGCGGATCGGGGATCGCACCCTGCTACCGCCCGTCCCCCGGATCCTTCCGCTGATGGACGAGGAGGTCGTGAAACTCGGCCGCTCCACCAGCGCACGTAATGTCGCTCTCGACGACGTCGCCGTCGACCCGAAATAGCCGCCCTTCCCACCCAGCGAGAGAGTGTTCATGTCACACACCGATACCGCCGCCGACACCGCAGACGCGAAGGCGCCCGTCGAACACCTCGACGTGCTGATCATCGGGGCCGGACTGTCCGGGATCGGTGCCGCATACCACGTGCAGGACAACTTCCCCGGCCGGACATACGCAATCCTGGAGAGCCGTGAGTCGATCGGCGGCACGTGGGATCTGTTCCGCTACCCCGGTATTCGGTCCGACTCCGACATGTACACGCTGGGCTACCGCTTCCGGCCGTGGGAGAACGACAAGTCGATCGCCGACGGCCCCTCGATCCTCGAGTACGTCAAGGACACGGCAGCCCAGCACGGGATCGACCGGAACATCCGGTTCCGGCACAGGGTCGTTCGCGCCGAGTGGTCGACCGCGAACGGCTGTTGGACGATCGACGCCGAGCGCACCGACACCGGTGAGACCGTCCGGTTCACCGCCGGTTTCCTGATGTCCTGCAGCGGGTACTACCGCTACGACGAGGGCTACACCCCCGAGTTCCCGGGCATCGACCGGTTCGCCGGGCAGGTCGTACACCCGCAGAAATGGCCCCAGGACCTCGACTACGCGGGTAAGCGGGTGGTCATCATCGGCAGCGGTGCCACCGCGGTGACGCTGGCACCGTCGATGGCCGCCGAGGCCGCGCACGTGACCATGCTGCAGCGCTCGCCCACGTACATCATCTCGATGCCCGCCAAGGACAAGCTGGCCAACAAACTGCGGCGCCACCTGCCCACGCGGCTCGCCTACGCGCTGACACGGCTCAAGAACGCGACGGTGGCGACGGCGATCTACCAACTGTGCCGGCGGTACCCGGAATTCATGAAGGGCCGCATCCGGCAACTCCAGGAGAAGTGGCTGCCGCAGGGCTACGACATCGACAAACACTTCACGCCCCGATACAACCCGTGGGATCAGCGACTGTGCCTCGTGCCCAACGGGGATCTGTTCCGCTCCATCCGCAACGACGAAGTGTCGATCGTGACCGATCACATCGACACGTTCACCGAAACCGGGATCACGCTGAAGTCCGGCGACGAGCTGCGTGCCGACGTCGTCGTCACCGCAACGGGTTTGAATCTGCTCGCATTCGGTGGGATGACACTCGCCGTCGACGGCCGCGACATCGACCTCACCGAGACCATGGCGTACAAGGGGATGATGCTCAGCGGGGTGCCCAACTTCGCGTTCGTCATCGGCTACACCAACGCGTCCTGGACGCTCAAGGCCGACCTGGTGTGCGAATACGTCTGCAGGCTGCTCGCCCACATGGATGCGAACGGATTCGCGCAATGCTCCCCGGAACGGGACAGCGCGGTCGACGAGGAGCCGTTCCTCGACTTCGCCGCCGGCTACGTGCTGCGGTCGGTGGAGTCGTTCCCGAAGCAGGGTTCGAAAGCACCGTGGCGGCTGCGAATGAACTACTTCCGCGACCTGGTCACGCTACGCCACGGCAAGATCGTCGACGACGCTATGAGCTTCGCGCCCGTGAGTACTTGTTAAC
>NZ_JBHUSF010000477.1:0-4656 GCF_042673295.1 Rhodococcus sp. NPDC057014 | reverse complement strand
TGTCCGATCTGCCCGCCGAGACCGTCGACGTGGTGAAACGATGGAACCCGGACGCCGTCGCACGCCTGAAGTCCGGGGGACCCGCGCAGCGAGGTGTCTTCGTGGCGGGGCCGCGGCGGGCCGGCAAGACCACGCTCGTGCGCCTGCTCCGTTCGCTCGACGCGTCCGCGCTCGCGTTCGCGGAGGATCCGCTCGACGCCGGGGTGGTGCTGATGGTGCTCGACGCGGCGGCGGCACTCGGACGGGAAGAGCTGTCCGTTCTCGACGTCGTCGCGCGACCGGCGTGCCCCGTGGTCTTCGCGCTCACCAAGACCGATGTCCACCGGGACTGGGCGGGCGTGCGCGACCGCAACCGAACCCTGCTCGCCCGGCACGCGGCGCGTTTCGCCGACGCGGAGATCCACCCGGTCGCTGTCGGCGGATCCGGGGTGGAGGCGCTGCTCGGGGCACTCCTGCGGGCCGCCGGGGACGGGGACCGCGACACGCGTCCCGCCATCGAGGCGGTGCTCGAGCAGACGCGGCGCATGATCGCGGCCACCGCCCGGTCCGTGCGGGAGACCGAGCCCGGCGCGGAACTGCGCGCCGAGCGCGTGCGCGCGCTGACGCTGCGGGACGGCGGGCGCACGGAACTGATCGCGCAGCTCCGTGGTCAGGTCCAGCTGGCGAAGGTCGAGTTGCTGCACGAGGTGGCCTCCCAGGTCCGCGCGGCGGGAGCGTCGGCGCGTTCGGAGATCGGCCGCGCAGGCCGCGGGACCCTCGCGGGTTATCCCGACCGTCTTGCCGAGATCGTGCGCGAGAGAAGTGGAGCGGTCGACGCCGCGGTGACCGCGCGCCTCGACGACCTGCGGGCACGTGCCGGCGTCGTCGCGTCCGATCCCGAGGCCGCCGCTCCACTGCCGCAGCCGGCGGCGCCCGAGGGGCCCGAACCGCGGCACCGCGGACTGGAGGACCGGATGACGATTCTGATCGGTGCGTCCGCCGGGCTCGGTCTGGGCAGGCTGGTGGTGTCGCCGCTGTCGATGGTTCCCGCGCTCGACATCGCGAGCATCCCGCTCACCCTCGCGCTCGGAGCCGTCGCGGCGTGGTGGCTGACGCGGTCGCGCGCGCACGTCGCCGAGCGTGCTCACGTGCGGCAGTGGGCGACCGAGGCGCTGGTGCACGTGCGGTCCCAGTGGGAGCAGTTCGTCCTGGCCCGGTTGCTGGCGGCGGAGACCGGGGTGAGCGAGGCGATCATCGCCGAGAGCAGGGTCGCCGCCCGGGAGGTGGACGAGCGGGTCGCGCAGATAGACGGTGAACTCCGCCGGCTGACCGCGCGAAGGAGCGGGCAGTTGTCGTCCTGCGAACGCGACCTCGCGGCGGTCGACCGGGGACTGCAGGAGGTCCGCAGGCCGGCCGGGGAACTGAATCGCCGCGGTGAACGTCTGAATACATAGGTGTCCGACCGCTGTTCGCCCACTTTCATGTGGGATCGTGTTGAAATATCTTGATATGTCTTGCTTTGGGCGGGAAACTGGCCCGAAATACGAAGGGAGACCGCGGTGGCGACGACTGAAAGTTTTCTGGTCCCGGACGTGCCGGACCTCGATCCGAACACGTTCGGCCCCGATTCCGGGGCGGTCGCGCTCACCGATCCCACCCACGACATCGACGGCGACGGCGTCCTCGACACCCAGACCTTCGACGCGGGCGACGCCGTCGTCATCGCCTCCGACCTCGACTCGGACGGCGACGCAGACCATCTGACGTTGATCCACGAGGACGGCGCCTACGCGTCGTGGGAGTTTCGCCGCGACGGCGACGGCCTCGTGCACTGGGAGCAGACCGATGGTGGGACTCTCGGCAACGGCTGACCACCCCCGAAAACCGCACTCCAGACGCAGGAAAGGCTCCTGGCAGGGCTACTGAATCGTTTCTGTGACCATTCCAACCGCACCCGATTCCCCGAGATGGGACTCGCGGCGTTAACCTCTAGGGATAGGACACCCGGCGCCCGCGTCTTCCATGTGGCATGGACGGCCTGGCTGGACCCCGCCGAGAGGGGAAATCGGACCGTCTGGCACACGCTGCGAGGTTCTCTCAGCGGACGGCAGATGGTCCGGTTCCGGCTCACCCCAGGAGAGTTTGATGACCTCAGCGACCATTCCCGGTCTGAACGGAACTGACGGCACGCCCCCCACGGAGCACAGTGAGCTGCTCGCCTGGGTTCGAGAGGTTGCCGAACTCACTCAGCCCGACCGCGTCGTCTTCGCCGACGGCTCGGACGCAGAATGGGATCGACTGACCGAGCAGCTCGTCGCGGCGGGCACGTTCACGCGCCTCAACGACGAGAAGAAGCCGAATTCGTTCGTCGGCAACTCGGACCCGTCGGACGTCGCGCGCGTCGAGTCTCGCACCTACATCTGCTCGCGTGAGGAGATCGACGCCGGGCCCACCAACAACTGGATGGATCCGACGGAGATGCGGTCGCTCATGACCGACCTCTACCGCGGCAGCATGCGCGGACGAACCATGTACGTGGTGCCGTTCTGCATGGGCCCGCTCGGAGCCGACGACCCGAAGCTGGGTGTCGAGATCACCGACTCCGAGTACGTCGTCGTCTCCATGCGCATCATGACGCGCATGGGCACGGCCGCGATGGAGAAGCTGGGCAAGGACAAGCCGTTCGTGAAGGCGCTGCACTCGGTCGGCGCACCTCTCGCGGAGGGTCAGGCCGACGTCCCGTGGCCGTGCAACGACACCAAGTACATCACCCACTTCCCCGAGGACCGCGAGATCTGGAGCTACGGTTCCGGCTACGGCGGAAACGCCCTCCTCGGCAAGAAGTGCTACTCGCTGCGCATCGCGTCGGCGATGGCCCACGACGAGGGCTGGCTCGCCGAGCACATGCTGATCCTCAAGCTGATCTCCCCGGAGGACAAGCCGTACTACATCGCGGCCGCGTTCCCGAGCGCGTGCGGCAAGACGAACCTCGCGATGATCCAGCCCACCATCCCCGGATGGCGCGCCGAGACCCTCGGTGACGACATCGCGTGGATGCGCTTCGGTGAGGACGGCCGCCTGTACGCCGTCAACCCGGAGTACGGCTTCTTCGGCGTCGCGCCGGGCACCAACTACGGGTCGAACCCGAACGCTATGAAGACGCTCGAGGCCGGCAACTCGCTGTACACGAACGTCGCGCAGACCGACGACGGCGACGTCTGGTGGGAGGGACTCGAGGGAGACCCGCAGCACCTCGTCGACTGGAAGGGCAACGAATGGACGCCCGAGTCGGACGAGAAGGCCGCGCACCCGAACTCGCGTTACTGCACCCCGATGTCGCAGTGCCCGATCCTCGCCCCCGAGTGGGACGACCCGCAGGGTGTGCCGATCTCCGCGATCTTGTTCGGCGGACGCCGTAAGACCACGGTTCCGCTGGTCAGCGAGTCCTTCGACTGGCAGCACGGCACGTTCCTCGGTGCGACGCTGTCGTCCGAGCAGACCGCTGCCGCCGAAGGCGCCGTGGGTACCGTCCGCCGCGACCCGATGGCCATGATCCCGTTCATCGGCTACAACGCCGGCGACTACCTGAACCACTGGATCAACCTCGGCAAGCACGCGGATTCCGAGAAGCTGCCGAAGATCTTCTACGTCAACTGGTTCCGTCGCGGCGACGACGGTCGCTTCCTGTGGCCCGGTTTCGGCGAGAACTCCCGCGTGCTGAAGTGGATCGTCGACCGCATCGAGCACAAGGCAGGCGCCGAGTCCACTCCGATCGGATTCGTTCCGACCGCAGCCGATCTGGAGCTCGGCGGGCTGGACGTCAACGCCGACGACGTCGACGAGGCACTCAAGGTCGACGTCGACGAGTGGAAGCAGGAGCTGCCGCTCATCGAGGAATGGTTCGAGTTCCTCGGCGAGAAGGTGCCCTCCGGCATCCGTGACGAGTTCGAGGCTCTGAAGCAGCGCCTGAGCTAGTCCCTCCCCGGTGACCGAATGTCACAGTGGTTCAGTTCGCCTGAACCGCTGTGACATTCGTCGTTTCGGGGGAGGTTCCTGTAGTAAACGCATACCATTCGGTTTGTAAAAGCCTCGATTCTCGAAGCTCGCACGCGACGAAAGGATTGCAGATGCAGACAGGGACCAGCAGGGGCATGAAACGACTCGCCGGAGGGGCCGCACTCGCTGCCGCAGCCGCCGCCACCGTAGCCATCACCATGCCGGCGACCGCTTCCGCAGCGACGGAAGTGCAGCCTCCCACCGTGGTGACCGCGGTCGACGGAAGCACCCTCGACATCACCGTCACCAACCCCAACGTCCTGAATCTGCTGGACGCGCAGTCCTGCGGCGCCGTGGCATTCGACGCCACCAAGCTGCCCGCCGTACTCGCGGATCCCACCGTCGTTCTCGAACCGGGATTCGTCGCGTGGGCCACCAACCCGATCGACCGCGTCCTCGCGAACGCCACGGGCGACGCGGTCAAGACGTTCACCACACCGGAACTTCCGGACGGCGCCTACGCGGTTCTCGGCGAATGCCTGTCGCTGACCACCGTCGCCAACCCCCAGACCACGATGCCGCAGATCGTTCTCGTCGGCGGCCCGCTCGGTGGGGTCCAGTTCGGCAGCTAGGCGCTTCGCGCTCGTGAGTGGTTGAGGAGTCTCTGGACTCGTCAACCAC
>NZ_JBHUSF010000476.1:0-4702 GCF_042673295.1 Rhodococcus sp. NPDC057014 | reverse complement strand
GCCGACCTGATCACCCTGGTCCTGCTGACGAAGACGGATCGAGCACAGCCCGCCGACCAGGACTGGATCCGCCGCACCGGTTCCTACCACGATGTGCACGTCGCCACCGGGATGCTGGCCGCCCGCCACGACATCAGCCTGGCCGAAGCCTTCACCCGGCTGCGCGCGCACGCGTTCGTCCGCGGTCACACCGCGGTGGATCTGGCCCGCGACGTCATCGCCCGTCGCATCGACATCAACGAACTGAATGAGTGAGATCATGGGTTGTGAAGGAGGTGATCACATGCCCGAGAACACGTCGGCCACAACGTCAGCCTTGATCGACGCGGTCTCGGAGATCACCGGTGCGCTCGTCGACGGGCACGCCGACACGGGGCCGGTGCTCTACCGCATCACCGAGATCGCCGCGGACCTGCTGTCGGCGGCCGCGTCGGGAATCATGGTCGTCGACCCCCTCGGCGGACTCGCGGTGGTGGCCGCCTCGGACGAGCAGGCCCGGCTGGTGGAGCTGCTGCAAACCCAGAGCGAGGCCGGGCCCTGCCCGGAGTGCATCCGCACCTCCGAGGTGATCGCCGTCCCGAATCTGGGCACCGATGCCGACCGGTGGCCCGAATTCCAGGCGGTGGCAACCGAGATCGGCTACCGGGCCATTCTGGCGGTGCCGATGATCCTCGACGGTCACACGGTCGGTGGGCTCAACATCTTGTTCACCGAACCCACTACGTTCGATCACGAACGCCGTCGCCGCGCGGGAATTCTCGCCGATCTGGCGCTGCTCGAGTTGACCCACGAGCACGGTGACCACCGCGCGGGCCGGCTGTCGGAGCGGACATTGGCGTTGGTCAACGACCGCACGCGGGTGGGGCAGGCGACCGGGATCGTCGCCGGCACCCTCGATCTCACCCCCGGGCGGGCGCGGGCCTTGATCGACGATCACGCCCACCGCCTGGGCGTCACGCTGGGAGTGCTCGCCCGGTCGATCACCGCGAGGTCGGTCCACCCCACCGAATTACTCGCGGCCGACGCACCCATCCCCAAGACCTCGTGACCTCGCCCGTCGCTTCTTGGCGGTGCTGCCGCTCTGGTGGTGCTGCCACCTCTTGGGACAGGGCTCGTCCTCAGCGCCTCCGGTCCGGGCCGAGGTCGACGACCCTTTCCGCCACCTTCGCCAGCGGAATGTTGGACTCCTGAGACAGTTTGGTGAGCATCGTGAAGGCCTGGTCCGCGCCCACATCGAAGCGTTCCATCAGCATGCCCTTGGCCTGGCCGATCAGGTCGCGGCTGACCAGGGCGGACCGCAACTGCACCTCGCGGCGGTCGGCGATGATCGCGATCGCCGCATGGGCCGCCAGCACCTCACCGATCGCGACGGATTCGTCGTCGAACGCGTGCGCGGTCATCGCGAGCACGTTCAGGGCGCCGACGACGTGGGTGCGGGTGTAGAGGCGGAACGAGGCGACGCTGCGCACCCCCGAGTCGATGGCTTCCCTGGTGAATTCCGGCCACCGGGTTTCGTTCTCGAGGTCGTCGCTGCGGACGACCTCACCGTCCACGGCGGCCTCGACACACGGGCCCTGACCGTGCCGGGCCTGCACCGCGTCGAGGTCCGCGGGCAGCGCGCAGGTGGGGGCGAGGGACTGGAACTTGTGGTGGCCGCTGATGGTGAGTATGTCGGCGCTGTCGGCGCCCGGGATCAAGTCCACCGCGGCCTGGGTGACCGCGTGCAGGGTGCTGTCGAGATCGGTGGGGGAGGTCCAGGATCGGGCCACCTCGGCCATCATCACCCCGAGGCCGGCGTGGTCGAAATCGTTCATCGAACACCTCCCGCGCATCGTTCGACTCCCGGCGGGCGTCCAACGGGCCGCCGCGGGCACGCGGCACCGATCGAGCACGCCGAGCGTCTCACTTCGAACACTACGCCGCCACGGCGCGGTGCCGCACCGAGCGGCCGGTAAGATCGAAACTTCCGGTAGAACAGCCTGCCGCCCGTTCAGCGGCAGGTCGGATGCATCTGCGGCGTAGCCGACAAGGATCACCCCTGATGCCCCACTACTTCGTTGACGACCAGGACGAGGTCACCCACCGGGTCGACGCGGTCGCGTCCGCGCTCGACGACCTGCACCGTCGACTCGGCTCGAACACCGATCAGGCTCCGGTGCTCCTCGAGACCGCCCGGGTGCCCGGTTTCCTCGGGCAACTGTGCCACTGGGCCGTGGACACGATCCCCGGGGCGCAGATGGCCGGGATCACCGCGATCGGCGCCGACGGCACCGTCACCACCCCCGCGTGCAGCGACCAGCGGGTGGTCGACGTCGACGCCGACCAGTACCGCACCGGGCAGGGCCCCTGCCTCGAGGCCGCCGCCACCGGTGTGGTGGTGCGAGTGCGCATCGACGAACTGCCCGAGAGGTGGCCCGCCTTCGCCGCGGCCGTCCGCGGGCTGGGTGTGCGCAGTTATCTGTCCGCGCCGCTGCGCCTGGACGGCGATCATGTCGGTGCCCTGAACCTCTACGGAACCGACGACCACGGTTTCGGTGAGCTGGACGTCGCGCTGTTGAGGATCTACACCACCTTCGGGGCCGCGGTTGTCGGGCTCTCCCGCGATGTCGGCACCGCGCTGGACGAGGTCGCCGGCCTGCGCACGGCTATGGCCAGCCGTGCGGTCATCGAACAGGCCAAGGGTGCTCTCATGTCCAGCCGGGGGTTGTCCGAGGACGCGTTCACCGTCCTCGTCGAGGTGTCCCAACGCGAGAACGTCAAACTCGCCGAAATCGCCCGCCGCATCGTCACCTCGCTCGGCGACCGCACCTGAACCTCGACCGGACAACGTGGGTATGTGACGGTGTCGGCGGAGGTCAGCGGTGTGGGGGACGGAGGGAAATGGCCCGGTCCTGGCTAGGGACAGTCGGGACGTGTGCGGTTCGGGGTCCTCGACATCGGTTCGACCTCGGCGCAATTGCAGATCGTCGAGGCAACCGCGGGTGCTCCGCCGCTGCCGCTGTTGATCCAGGGCACCGCCGCAACGTACGGGTCCGTTCGTGCGACGAACGGTGTCCGACGGGCATTCACTCCAGGGCTCTGCCGCCGGCGAAGCTGCCGACGGACCGCGTTGCGGAGTGTCTCCACCTCCCGCCCGAAAACTCCCGTGCGGCATGATCTTGGTCGGTTACTTCCCGTAGGTGGCGAACAGGCGGTGCAGGGCTTCGTCCCAGTAGCGTTGGCGGTGCCGGTCGAGTATGCGGGTGCACCAGGTGTGCAGGCCGGCGATGAGAGCGGTGGCCAGGGCGAGGGCACCGATGAGGGCTGCGGCGGTGTTGCCGGCGACTTCGGGACCGGTGATCTCGGGGCCGGCCCAGTTGCCGGAGGAGTCGACGAGGATGCCGGTCTGGGTGTGGGTTGAGACCCCCGCTGGTAGTTCGATGGTTCCGGTTCGGGCGTCGCCGGCCCAGTGCCAGGTCGCGGCGGCGAGGACGGGGTCGGTGCGGGAGTCGAGGCGGGCGGCCGGCCTAATAGGAGTGTCGGGGTCGGGGTCGGGGTCGGGGTCGGGGTCGGGGGTGATGGTGGCGGTCACCGGGTGAGTGCGGATCTGTTGGTCGGCCGCGCGGGCGCTTTCGGCGTCGTAGACCCCCGCCGCGACGCCGACGGTGAGGACAAGCATCAGTGCGGCGACCGCCGCGAGCAGCAGCTGCAGTCGGACGGCCAACCGGTCCACGGGACGGTGGAAAGGTTGCCGACGGTCGGCGGAGGGCGCGCCCACCGCCCTCGCCGCACGTCGGCGGCGTCTGAACCCCATCCTGATTCCTCCCTCCCTTCGCCATTGCGCACCGGTGTGTATCCGCGGTGCTGGTTGCAGGGTGCCCGGCCGCCGGTTCCCGCACACTGCCCGCCGGCCGGCCCCGGTGGTGCGGTGCCGCGGTGGACCTTTTGCGGGTACTCGACTTCGCGACCGTGACCGAGACCCCGTGACGGAAAGGTAACGACGTGACCGAAAACCCTGACACCGCCCAGATACCGCGACCGCTGGCCCTTGTCACCGGCGCGTCGCGCGGGATCGGCCTGGAACTGACGAAACTGTTCGTACAGGACGGCTACGACCTGGTCATGGTCGCGGACTCGGACGCACTCGACGCCGCGGTGATCGAACTCGCCGCACCGGAAGCGATGGTCGTCCCGGTGCGCGCCGACCTGCAGACCGAGGCCGGAGTGGCAGCGGCGTACGCGGCCATCGAGACGGACGGTCGGCCTCTGGCCGCGGCCGTGCTGAATGCTGGTGTCGGTCGGGGCGGGTCGTTCGTCGACACGCCACTGGCCGACACGCTCGCCGTCCTCGACCTCGACCTCGACCTCGACGTCCGCTCCACCGTGCACCTGGCGAAGCTGGTCCTCGACGACATGACCAGGCGGGCGCGGGCAGGGTGCTGTTCACCTCGTCGGTGGCGTCGACGATGCCCGGCCCGTACCAGGCGGTGTACAACGCCTCGAAGTCGTTCGTCCAGTCGTTCAGCGAGGCGTTGCACAGCGAACTGCCGGCACCGGTGTGACCGTCACCGCGCTGATGCCGGGCCCGACCGACACCATTTCTTCTCCCGGGCGCATGTGGGCGTCACCGTGTTGGGGCGGGGCCCGAAGGACGATCCCGCCGACGTCGCGAAACAGGGCTACGACGCGATGTGGCGCGGGGAGCGGAAGGTCGTCGCCAGTT
>NZ_JBHUSF010000475.1:0-4761 GCF_042673295.1 Rhodococcus sp. NPDC057014 | reverse complement strand
ACGGCGACGCGGCCGCCGCGGCGGCGGAGCAGGCCGCCGCCCTGAACGGCGGCACGCTCAACATCCTGGTCAACAACGCCGGCGCCATCGCGCCCGCAATGTTCCCGAACCTCGAAGAAGACGACTTCCGCCGCATCGTCGACATTCACCTCGTCGGCAGTTTCGTCTGCAGCAAGGCCGTCCTCCCGTACCTGCCCACCGACGGCAGTGGGCGCATCATCAACGTGACCTCCGCGGCCGGCCTGGTGGGCACCATCGGGCAGGCCAACTACGGTGCCGCGAAGGCGGGCATCATCGGTCTCACGAAGTCGCTGGCGCGGGAACTCGCCAAGAAGCAGGTGACGGTCAACGCGATTGCGCCGCTCGCCGCCACCAAGATGACGGAGAACATCCGGAGCAACGAAAAGCTCGCCGCCAAGACGCTCGCGCGGATCCCGTTGGGCCGCTGGGCGGAACCGGACGAGATCTCGTCCAGCTTCGTGTTCTTCGCGTCCGACGGCGCGGCGTACATCACGGGCCAGGTGCTGCCCGTCGACGGCGGGACGGTGATCTGATGGCCGAGAAGCGCAACCCCTTCCAGCGTTCCGCCCGCGAGGTGATCATCGCGGAAGCAGCGCGCACCCCCATGGGCAAGTCGCACCCCGACCGCGGCTGGTTCCGCGACACCCATCCCAACGACATGCTCGGCGCGGTGTACACGGAACTGATCCGCCGCAGCGGGCTGGCTCCGGCGACGGTCGAGGACCTCGTGATCGGGTGCACCGCACCGTTCGGCGAGCAGTCCCGCAACATCGGCCGCAACGCCTGGTTGCAGGTCGGCTACCCGCCGGAGGTCCCGGCCGTCGTCCTGGACCGCCGCTGTGGATCCGCCCAGACGGCTGTCGAGATGGGCGCCGCCCTGGTCGGCTCCGGTACCCACGACGTCGTCGTGGCCGGCGGTGTCGAACACATGGGCCACGTGCCGATGAACTCACCGGCCAAGATCTCCGAACTGTACGGCGACCCGTGGCCGGAAGCGCTGCGCGACCGGTACGACTTCGTGAACCAGGGCGAGAGTGCCGAACTCATCGCGGACCGGTGGGAGATCTCCCGGCAGGAGATGGACGAGTTCGCCGTCCGCTCCCATCGTCTGGCGACCGAGGCCATCGAGGCGGGCCGTTTCGACGCCGAGATGATCCCCCTCGATCTTGCGGGCGAGACCCGGTCCACCGACCAGACCATCCGCCCCGGCACGAGCCTGGACAGCCTGGCCGGGCTGAAGACGGTGTTCCGGGAGAACGGCCGGATCACGGCGGGCAGTTCGTCGCCGATCTCGGATGGGGCGGCCGGTGTGCTGCTCGCTTCCCGCGAGGCCGTCGACGCGCACGGACTGCGGGCCCGGGCCCGGATTCTCGATCAGACGACCGTCGGGGTGGACCCGATCATCATGCTGACCGGTCCGATCCCGGCCACCCGGAAGTTGCTCGACCGCAACGGAATGAGCATGAACGACATCGATCTCTTCGAGGTCAACGAGGCGTTCAGCTCGGTGGTTCTGGCCTGGGAGCGGGAACTGAAGCCCGACATGGACCGGGTCAACGTCAACGGCGGTGCGATCGCGCTCGGTCACCCCGTCGGCGCGACCGGTGCCCGGCTCATCGCCACCATCGTCGCGGAACTCGAGCGGCGTGACGCCGAAATCGGTCTGGTGACCATGTGCTGCGGCGGCGGCCTGGGAACGGCGACCCTGATCCAGCGGATCGACTGATGATCGACCTGACGCCGCACATCCGGCCCGGCGACGGAATCTGGTGGAGCCAGACGAGCGCGGAACCCACCCCGCTCGTCCACGCCCTGCTCGACCAGGTTTCGTCGATCGGCCCGGTGCGGGCATTTGTGGGACTGACCTGGAATCGGCGGTTGACGAGCGAACTGCCCGACGAACTCTCCGTCGTCTCCTACGGTGGCCTCGGCGAACTCCGCCGCCTCGCCCGACTCGAGGTCGTGCCCTGCCATTACGGGGCACTGCCGCGGCTGTTCGCCGAACGGCGGCTCCCGTGCGACGTCGGGTTCGTGCAGGTGTCACCGCCGGACTCGGCCGGGAACTGCTCGCTCGGGGTCGGTGTCGACTACATCGCGGACGCCCTCGACCACACTCCGGTTCTCATCGCCGAGATCAACCGGCGTATGCCCGTCACGCTGGGCGCACCACGTATTCCGTTGTCGCGGTTCGCCGCGGTAATGGAAACCGACCGGCCGTTGCTCGAGGCGCCGGACCGTGAGCCCGCCGCGGTGGAACGGGCGATCGCGCGGAACGTCGCCGATCTCGTGGCGGACGGAGACACGATCCAGATCGGCGTCGGGACGCTGCCCGCCGCCGTCCTCACCGCTCTCGAGGGTCACAAGGACCTCGGGATGCATTCCGGCATGATCTCCGACGCGGCGCTCCGACTGATCGACCGGGGCGTGCTGACCGGGGCGCGTAAGGAGATCGATCCTGGGCTGCACGTGACGGGCGCCGCGCTCGGAACGGCGGCACTGTACGACCGGCTGCCCGGTCTTCCGGTGGCCTTCCGCCCGGCGAGCTATACCCATGCGCCGCAGGTTCTCTCGCAGCTGCGATCGTTCGTGTCGATCAACTCGGCGATCGAGGTGGACCTGACCGGGCAGGTCGGCGCGGAACTGCGCAACACGACCTACGCCGGTGCCGTCGGGGGTCAGGTGGATTTCTCCCGGGCCGCGGCGATGACCGGCGGCCGCTCGATCATCGCGATGCGCGCGGATTCGCGAGGGGAGTCGACGATCAAGACTGCTTTGGAATACGGCGCGGTCACCACCGCCCGCGCCGACGTGGACTTCGTGGTCACCGAACACGGTGCCGCGGCACTGCGCGGATGTTCCCTGGGCGAGCGTGCGCGGCGCATGATCGCCGTGGCGGCACCCGAGCACCGCGAAAGGCTAAAATTCGATCTCGAGGAGTACGACCTTGCATCCGCAACGGAGTGAGGGGAAAGGAGTCAACGCCATGGCACGTCCGCAGCGGGTCCAGATCCGGGAGGTCGGACCGCGTGACGGCTTCCAGAACGAACCGGAGCACATCCCGACCGACGACAAGGTGCGGTTGATCAACGCCCTCGGGCGGGCAGGGTTCACCCGGATCGAGGTCGCCAGTTTCGTGCGGCCGGACGTGATCCCGCAGTTGGCCGACGGCGTCGAGGTCCTCGAGCGCATCGAGGTGCCCGACGACACCAAACTGATGGTGCTCGTCCCCAACAGCAAGGGCCTCGACAACGCACTGAAGGTGCGCGACAAGTTCCACGAGGTCGCAATCTTCGTCAGCGCGTCGGAGACCCACAACAAGAAGAACGTCAACCGCACCGTCGACGAGACGATGGCCGACAACGACGTCATGGCCAAGCGGATCGTCGCCGAGGGCCTCGACTGCGCCGCGGTGATCGCGACGTCGTTCGGCTGCCCGTTCGAGGGCAAGGTCGAGTTGGGACGCGTGCTGGACCTCGCCGAACGGTTCGCCGAGGCCGGCGCCACCGAGATCGGATTCGGCGACACCACAGGCATGTGCAACCCGGCATACGCGTCGGAATTCTTCGCCGCGGCGCTCGACCGGCTGCCCGGCGTCGAGGTGACCGCACACTTCCACAACACGCGTGGCCAGGGCCTCGCCAACGCGTACGCCGCACTCGAAGCAGGTTGCGCGAGCTTCGAATCGAGCTTCGGGGAGCTCGGCGGCTGCCCCGTTCCGGCAGGCTCGACGGGCAACATCGCCACCGAGGATCTGGTGAGCATGTTCCACGAGATGGGCGTCGAGACGGGTCTCGACCTTCCGCGGGTCATCGAGGCCGCGCGCGAAGCCCAGACGGTGCTCGGCCGCAAGCTCACCAGTCACTCGATCGTCGCGGGCCCCATCGAATGGGCCGCGAGCCCGCGCTGACCGCCTTCCACCACGAACACCACAACACGGAGAAGAACATGAGTAATCGAGTCGCATTCGTAACCGGCGGTGCACAGGGCATCGGCAAGGGCATCTCCGACGCCCTCGGGGCAGCGGGCTTCCGCGTCGCGGTGGCCGACCTCAACCTGGAGGTCGCCGAGGAGACCGCCGCCGGTATCCGCGACGCCGGCGGCCAGGCGATCGCCGTGCCCGTCGACGTCACCGACACCGCGTCCGTGCAGGCCGCGGTGAAGCAGGTCGCCGAGCAGTTCGGCCCGGTCGAGATCGTCGTCAACAACGCCGGCTGGGACGACTTCATGCCGTTCCTGAAGACCGACGAGGCGTTCTGGGACCGGATCCTCGACATCAACTTCAAGGGCCAGCTGCGGGTCATCCAGGCGACCGTCCCGGGCATGGTCGAGCGCGGCTTCGGCCGGGTCATCAACATCGGTTCGGACGCCGGCCGCGTCGGCTCGTCGCTCGAGGCCGTCTACTCGGGTGCCAAGGGCGGCATCATCGCCTTCACCAAGACCCTCGCCCGTGAAATCGCGACCAAGGGTGTCACCGCGAACACCGTGTGCCCCGGACCGACCGACACTCCGGCACTGCGTAAGTTTGCGGACAGCTCCGGCCAGGACGCCGACAAGGTGATCGGCGGCATGACCCGCGCCGTGCCGATGAAGCGGCTCGGCCAGGCAACCGACATCGGTGCCGCGGTGGCGTACTTCGCCTCCGATGCAGCAGAATTCGTCACCGGACAGACCCTGTCCGTCAGCGGTGGCCTGACGATGTCCTGATCCACGGCGATTCCGAAGGTGCGGCCCGTTCTCTGC
>NZ_JBHUSF010000474.1:0-4808 GCF_042673295.1 Rhodococcus sp. NPDC057014 | reverse complement strand
GGCGAAGGGAGGCGATCGCTCAGGTTCGCGGCGCGGACGCCTCCTCCAGCTTCTCCGTCCGCGGAGCGCTCGTCGCCGTCACCGGCGCGGCGGACACGGACGACACCTCCTCCAGCGACTTGCCCTTCGTTTCGGGCGACATGAAGAAGCAGATCACGAACGCGACCGCCGTCAGGACCGCGCCGAACAGCATCGTGGTGCCGGTGCCCAGCGAGGAGATGCTCAGCGGCAGCAGGTACGTGCCGGTCGCGGCGCCGAACCGACTGACGGCGGTGGCGATGCCCACGGCCGTGGCCCGGAACTCCGTGGGGAAGAGCTCGTTGGGGTAGATCCACACCAGGATGCTCGGACCGCCGGAGATGAACGCGTACGCGCAGAACGCGGCGACGATGAACCACAGCGGCCCGTCCGCCCACAACCACAACCCGGCCAGCGGAATCACCATCAGCGCCAACGGAATCACCGCGATCGGGCGCCGGCCCCACTTCTCGACCAGGAACAGCGCGGGAATGGATCCGGCGACGATGAGTCCGATGATGACGGTCTCGACGATGAGCCCCGCGGAACCGTCGCCGGAGATCGAGAATCCGGACAGGATCGTGGGCAGGAACGTCAGCAGCGCGTAGAGCGGGGTGACGACCGCCAGATACAGGGCGCTGCACATGATCAGCCGGGCGAGATACTGGCCCCGGAAGTAGATCCCGATGTCGGCCTTCGGCTTGTCGGCGGTGTCTTCGACGGTGACCGTGCTCAGATCCAGCTTCTCCCCGTAGATCTGCTCGACCACGGCCTCGGCGTCCGCGACCCGGCCGTTCTTCAGGAGCCACCGCGGCGACTCCGGGATTCCGCGCCGCACGAGGATCACGATCAGACCCAGGACCGCACTCGACGCGAGCAGCAGACGCCAGTGGTCGTTGCCGCCGGAGATCCCGACGACGAGCGCCCCGACCACGTAGGCGGCGACGGCACCCGCCGACCATGCGACGGCGGACATCCCGACCATCGCGCCGCGCTTGCGGGTCGGAGTGAACTCGGTGAGGAGCGAGGTGGCGATGGGGTAGTCCGCGCCGATGGCCGCGCCGATGACGAACCGCAGCACGATCAGCTGCCACGGCAACTGCACGAACACCGACAGCACGCACGCGACGACCAGCACCACCAGGTCGAGGGCGTACATCTTCTCCCTGCCCACCCGGTCGGTGAGGAAGCCGAACACGGTGGCGCCGAAAAAGATACCGATCAGCGAGGCCGCACCGATCAACCCGGCCTCGGCCGTCGTCGGGTGTAGCTGCTCGTGCACGCCGAGCAGGGCCACGCCGATGATGCTCATGACGTACCCGTCCAGGAATGGTCCGCCACAGCACGCGATCAGGAGCTTGGTGTGGAACCCGCGTTTGGCGGGTCTGTCCATCACGTCGAAGGAACTCATGTCGTCTCCACTACGTAGATTGGTGCCGTCACCCTCGGGGTGGCGGTCGAGTCGGCCGCACTCGGCCGGTACCGCTAAGGGGTTGTCTTGTTCAGCGCCGAGTAGGCGAGCTGCTCGAGCAGCAGCGACGCGTGGTGCGGGGCGTCCGCGCTGACGTCCAGCACCTGCTTGGTGATGCTCAGCGCCAGAGGCGAATACGCCGCGAGTTCGTGCGCGATGCTCAATGCCTGCTTCACGTGCTCCGCAGGAGGGGCGATCTCGCTGACGACACCCCAGCGTTCGGCGTCCGCGTGATCGAAGCGCCGACCGCGCAGGACGAGGTCGCGGGCACGGCCGGCACCGGCGATGCGGATGATGCGGGTGACGCCGCCGGAACTGGGGAGGATCCCGATGCCGATCTCCGGGAACCCGAAGACCGCGGCCGGATCGGCGACCCGGATGTCGGTGGCGAGGGCCAGTTCGAGGCCTCCGCCGAGGCAGTAGCCGGTGATCGCGGACACCGTGGGTTGCGGGAGCGCCGCGAGCGCCTCGTACACCGACCCGGAGGTCCGGTAATACTCGGCGATCGCCTCCGGCGTCATCTCCCGCAGTTCGGTGACGTCCGCGCCGGCCGAGAACACCGAGTCGCCCCCGGTGAGGACCACGGCCCGACTGGACTTCACCTCGGGTGAGCCCAGCGCGGCGAGCAGTGCGGCTTCCATGTGCGTGGACAGCGCATTCCGCTTCCGTTCGCGCCGCAGGGTGACGACGGCGACGTCGCCGTCCCGCCGCACGTCGACGGTTCCGGTGTTCTCGGTCGGCATCGTGTTACTTCTCCCCGGCCTCGTAGCGGAAGGACAGCAGGTTCTCGAGACCCCGCTTGTTGGCCTCGTTCGCGATGACCAGGCGCTGGATCTCCGACGTGCCCTCCCAGATGCGGTCGACGCGCAGCTCGCGCCACAGCCGCTCGACGGGGTAGTCGCGGATGTAGCCGCGGCCGCCGAAGATCTGGACGGCCCGGTCGACCACCCGGTTCGACGCCTCGGACGCGGCGAGCTTCACGGTCGCAGCCTTGGCGTGCAGGGTCTTTCGCAGATCGGCATCGTTCGGGTCGGCCTGGTCGAACTCCCATGCCACCTGGTGGGTGAGCGCCCGGTTGGTGGTGATGTCCACGACGGAATCGGCGATCATGCCCTGGATCAGCTGCCGGTTGATCAGCGGCTCGCCGCCCTGCACCCGCTCCCGCGCCCAGTCGACGGCCAGGGTCAGCGCCCGCTCGGCCGCACCGATCGTGCGTGCGCCGATCATCAACCGCTCCTCCGTGAACCAGTCACGGGTGAGGTCGTGGCCCTGCCCGATGCCGCCGAGCACGGCGTCCGCGCCGACTCGCACGTTCTCGAACGTGAACTCGGGGTGCTCGTAGACGAACGTGTGCGTGTAGCGGGGGATGTGCTTGATCTTCACGCCCGGGGTGTCGACGTCGATCAGAAAAATCGTTGCGGCGTTGTCGGGTTCGACGTTGGCCAGCACGATGAGGTAGTCGGCGACGTCACCGACCGTGACGAACCACTTCTCGCCGTTGATGATGTAGCCGCCGTTGCCGTCGGGGGTCGCGGTGGTGCTCGCCGCGGAGAAGTCCGAACCGGCGTTGGCCTCGGAGATCGCGACGGCGTCGCGGCGGTCGCCGCGGGCACCGGGGATCAGGTAACGCTCCCGCTGTTCGGGGGTCGCGTGGGTCAGCGGGTTCGCCGGCCGCCACACCGTGTCCCACAGCGCATTGGTGAGCTTGCCGAGTTCGTCCTGCACGACGGCCTGCTCGAGCACCGTCAGTCCCGCTCCGCCGTATTCGACGGGGGTGTTGATCGCCTGCAGTCCCGACGCGAGGACGGCCGCCTTGATGGTGGCGTGGGATTCGTCGGAGATCCCGTTGTTGCGTTCGCACTCGTCCTCGAACTGCATGATCGTGTCGGTCAGGGCGCGGGCGCGCTCCTTGAGGTCGGCGAGGCGGGGGCTGTATGCGAATTCCATGTTCAGAACTTCCTTGTGTCAGTTGGTGTTCGATGAGTTCAGGACGATGCGCGCGTCGAGTCCGAGGGCTTGCTTCGGGGTGACGAGCAGGGGGTTGATCTCGAGTTCCGCGATCTCGGGGTGTGCGGTGGCCACGGCCGTGATCGCGGCGATGGCGTCCGCGGCGGCGTCGATGTCGATCGGCGGCCTGCCGCGCACCCCTCGGAGCAGGGCGGACGCCCGCAAGTTGTCGAGCAGGCCGCGGGCGGTCTCCGCGTCGACCGGCGCCAGCGCGAAGGACACGTCGGCGAGGACCTCGGTGAAGATGCCGCCGAGACCCACCATGGCGACGGGGCCGAACCGCGGGTCGGTCTGGACCCCGACGATGAGTTCGACGCCCTCACTCAGGTCGGCCATCGCCTCGACGCAGTAGGCGGACGCTCCGAGCGAGGCGTCCATGCGGGTGAACGCGTCGGCGAGTTGTTCCGCCGACCCCAGACCCAGGGCGACCCCGCCGGAGTCGGACTTGTGCAGCAGGCCCATCGCTTTCAGGACCACCGGGAATCCGACGGCCTCGGCCGCCGCCACCGCCTCCGCACAGTTCCGCACCAGACGCGCCGCGGGGAATTCGACGCCGGCGCCGCGGAACAGTTCACGCGAATCCCAGTACGCGTCGCTGGTCACCGGCGCGGGCGGCAGACTGTCCGTACCCGCCTGATCCTGCGGCGCAGTGGTTTCGGCGATGACGCCGAGCGCCCCGGCGGCGTCCTCCACCGCGCGGAAGACCGGGACCCCGCTGTCGGCGAGCACCCTCGCCGCGGCGCTGTCGGGATGCATCGTGTGCACGACGACCGGCTTGCCGTGGGCGCGGGCCGTTTCCGCCATCGCGCGGGCGGTCTCGATCTCCTTGCGCGCCAGGTTCTCACCGTAGCTGCCGTAGCCGCCGAAATATCCGGTGAGAAGCACGGAATCGACCGCCGGGCTCTGCAGGATGGTGTCGAGGACGGAGACGAACGAGGTGATGTCCTGTTCCCCGGCGCCCGCGAGGTCGACCGGGTTGGTCACTCCGGCGGACGGCGGCAACAGTTCGCGCAGCGCGCCGCTGATGTCGGCGGGGAACTCCGGAACCGTGAGTCCGGCCGCCTCCACCACGTCGGACGCGACACCCGCGTGCCCGCCGCCGTCGGCGACGACACCGACCCGTCGCACGTCCGCGGGTCCGTACCCGAGGAGTGTCGCGGCGACGTCCGCGAGTTGCCGCGGGCTCGACACCCGGTACACCCCGGCCGCGCGGCAGGCCGCGTCGATGACCGCGCTGTCGGACGTCAGCGATCCCGTGTGCGACTGCGCCCCGCGGATGGAGGCCTCGCTGCCGCCCACCGTCAGCAGCAGC
>NZ_JBHUSF010000473.1:0-4814 GCF_042673295.1 Rhodococcus sp. NPDC057014 | reverse complement strand
TCGCGAACTCGCGTGCCAGGTCCCGGATCGCCAGACGGTCCTCGGTGAGATACCGCGGTGAATCTGTCCGCGGCTGCGACGGCCGATGCGTCATGAAGGCTCCTTCGGTTTTGCGCAAGGCTACATCTATTTGTGCGGCCAAATCTAGACCCCGTCGGCAATGCTGTCATTCTCTCTACTGCAAGCAACATCGCACATCTGAGAAGGCCACGATTGACAGGAGCGCCACTCGTGAGGGAATGTGGCCGTACAAAACGTCGGTGGAGTCGGCCCGGCAGGAGGTGCCACGGGGACTGGGGAATCCGGCTCCACCTCCCGGCAGTCCCTCGGCTGACCTGCCACCATGATCGAGCGGATCGGACTAGGGGTGGGGGAGTGTTTTCGCGTCCCTGGCGCCGAGTAGTGCTGTCATCACCGCGATCTCGTTGCTCTGATCGCGGATCATTCCGCGTGCGACGCGGCGGATCGGTTCCGAGGCGACCACATGGATAGCTGCCTCCGCCATGTCGACGCCTCCCTGGTGGTGCCGGATCATGAGCTGCAGGAACAGTGCCTCGGCGTCTGCTCCGCGCAGGCCGGCGAGCCGGGTGATCTCGCTGGTGCTCGCCACTCCCGGCATCGGTGCGCCGCCCTGTTCGCCCATGACGTGATCGGAACCGTGCATCCACTGCATCGGACGCGCTGTGCTGAAGGGTTCGTCGAAAAGGTTGAGCCAGCCCCGCATCGTCGCGATCTCGGAAGTCTGCGCGACGACGATCTGGTCAGCGATGACCCGGATCTGCGGGTCGACGTCCCGTGGCAGTGTCTGGGCTATCAGCACCGCCTGCTCGTGGTGTACCGACATGTCCTGTGCGAAACCGATGTCGGCCGGGGACAGCTGAACCCCGACGGCGCCGGTGTCGCGCGCGAACTGCAGCCACATTCCGGCCGCGATCCCGCCGGCACCGAGCAGCACGGCGCACAGCAACAGAACGATGGGACGACGGAACTGCACGCGCCGCGTATCACTGCCCATAGGTCGGAGCCTGATTCGCCGGTGCTTGATAGACGGAGTCGTCTAACTGCAGCGCCATGAAACCGTTGTCGCTGCACGAGGTCCAGATCTGGTTGCCGTGGAACTCCGGTGGCGAGAAGCACCAATCCGCGGACAGGTCGCCGAACGCCACCATTCCTGCGCGTGGGCCGAACGCGATCCGCGGATCGGTCTTGCCCTCGAAGACGGCGCGGGCGAGCGGAACGAAATCGAAGAGGGACACACCGATCAGCGACGACAGGGCGTGTGGTGAATTGGTCAACTGGAGATTCTTGCCGGTCTGTGCCGGCGGGTTGTAATAGGCGATCTCCCGGATGCCGTCCAGGTCGCGGATGTCGAACACACGGATCCCGGACGATTCCCAGGAACACGCGAGTGCGGTCGGGTCCGTGGGGCGGTCGACCACGCAGTAGTGCGGATCGTAGGAGAAGACCGAGCCGCCTTGCGAGGACCGAAGGTTCGCGGCAGTGCTGGCGGGAAGCTGGATCTCGAGCTTGATCTTCTGCACGATGTCGGCGTGTGCCGGGTCGGCGACGTCGAAGACCTTGATCCCGCCGCCGCCGGTTTCGTCGACGGTGAAGATGTAGGGCTTGCCCTCGTACGTGACCGGAATGCTGTGCTGGTTGAAGAACCCGTCGGTCCACAGATACGTGGCGAGTTGCGGGACGGTGGGATACGGGTCGCCGCGTTGCACCGCGCTGATGTCGAGGACGGTGATCCCACCGAGGTTGGACAGGTACATCCGGTTCCCGTCGGGGGTGATGCCGAAACCGTGCCCGCCGAGTCCGTGAAGCCCCTGCCAGGTGATCCGTGGCTCGACCGGATTTCTGATGTCGATGGCGGTGAGGAAACCCGGGGCGGGTCCGGACACCCAGTAGGTGTTGCCATCGGGGGAGAAGCCGCCTTCGTGTGAGATGAACGGCAGCGGCATGGTGACGTCGGTTCCGGGACCGCGGTTCAGCAACCGGGGGTGGGCGCAGTCGGAAATATCGTAGACGGAGAAGTAGCCGGTGCCTGCGGCGGCCGGGACCGCGGTGGCGGCGAGCAACTTGCGTGCCTTGTTGACCTTCAAACTCTCCCAGGTGCCGCCCAGCATCGCGGGTTCGTTCAGGGTCGTGGACACCACCGGCTGCGCGGGGTTCGACACGTCGAGCACCTGCACGCCCGGCGTGTCGGGATCGAGCAGGTTCCCCGGGAAGAACGTGCTGGTGTAGGAGCAGTGGTCGTAAGTCACCGACAGCAGGCCACCACCGCGATCCTGCAGGCCCCCGATCAGCGACATGTTGCATCGATAACCCTGGGTGCTTCGTCCGCTGTTGCGGTCTTCTGCCGGAACGTCGCCCTGCATACCCGTCTCCGGCAACGAACCGGGGCCGCAGTCGGCCCGCGGGACGGCCGTCGATCCGACGTCGTCGAAGAAGTACGTCTCGGCCGACGCGACTGCGGGTGCGGGGCTCGTCGCGACCCCGAGGACGACCGACACCGCAAGGGCTGAGGTAGCCACACCTCGCCGCATTCTGGCGATCCGCATCACGAACTCCCCCCGGACTGTGGGCTCGACTACGCGAACGCTAGCAATCAGTACTCGAGTTCACACACAAATCGGCCAACTCCGCGAAACCCGCACGCCGGCGGGCGTCGGCCCCGCGGGAGGGGGCGGAGTGGGACGCATCCCTACACTGTGTCCCGTGCGAATCGCGACCTTCAACATCAACGGGATCCGCGCGGCGCAGCGGCGCGGATTCGAGGAGTGGCTGGGCCGGCGTGAACCCGACGTCGTCGCACTGCAAGAGGTCCGCGCTCGCGCCGCCGCCATCCCGCCGGGGGTGTTCGGCCGGTATCACGTCGCATACGACGAGGGCGAGTTCGCCGGCCGCAACGGTGTCGCGATCCTCACTCGACGCGCGCCCGCCGCGGTTCGGACGTGGAGCGGCACCGCGCTGGTGCAGGCACCGGGTGAAACGCACATCGAGCGAGTCGAACTGGATCCGCAGCCGTTGGCCCGGGGTCTGGGGGAGTTCGCGAACCACGGTCGGTACATCGAGGTCGACCTCGCCGGGGCGCCGATCACCGTCGTCTCGATGTACCTGCCGAAGGGCGGACTGCCCGCCCATCTCCAGAAGCCCGGACGGATGCGGGAGGCGCCCGACGGGGGTGTCCGCTACCACCGCAAGATGCGCTTTCTCTCCGCGTTCGCGCGCCAGCTGACCCGCGCGCGCCGCACGGCTCGCGGACGGGGGAGGGAACTGCTGTTGATGGGTGACCTCAACATTGCGCACACCCGTTACGACGTGCGGAACTGGCGGCGCAGCAATCAGGCGGAGGGCTATCTGCCGGAGGAGCGTGAGTGGTTCGACTCCATCCTGTCGCCGCGCACCCTCGTCGACGTCGTCCGGAGCCACCATCCGGACGTGGACGGTCCGTATTCGTGGTGGTCGTGGCTGGGCGAGTCGTTCGTGAACGACGTCGGCTGGCGCATCGACTACCACCTCGCGACGCCGCAACTGGCGCGGGCGGCGGTCACGGCCGGCACCGACCGGGACTCGGCCGCGGATCGCCGGATGAGCGATCACGCGCCGGTCGTCGTCGATTACGACTTCTGACCTGCGTCGGTCAGCTCGTTCGCCGTGAGGACGGAGGTTCAGGCGGTCAGCTTCACGGACAGGAAGGCCAAGGCGAACCCGAATTCCCGGATCTCGCCGGGCTGGTCCGGTCGGCATGCCCAGGTGATCAGCTCTCGATCGGCCACCAGGTCGGCCGCGCGACGCCGCGACACCTCGGGGTCGGGCGGTGTGGCCCGAAGCGCATCACCCAGCCGGCTCAGGGGTTCGACGAGCGGGATGAGCTCGGGAGGCGGGCGGTTCTCCGGTGTGAAAACACGCTGAGCGCTCTTGATCACCGTCATCGCCGCGAGCCACGAACCTTCCCAGGTACCGGCCTGGTCATTCGGTGGGTGCATGGCGCCAGCGTAGACATCGGGCGACGACTCTCGCGGGACTTCATCGGCATCGGCGATGGGCGCTCACAGGCTACTACGGCTGTGCGACGACGGTGTTCCCGTTGCCGTCGGTGCAGTTGATCGTGTAGCCGATCTCCGCCGATTCCGGGTCTCCCGCGAGGCGGCATTCCCACCCGTCGAAGCTGTACACCGGTTCACTCTTGTCGCGCCCGGTGAAGTACTTCGTGAGCATCGCGTGCGCCTCGTCGCAGCGGAGTGTGCCTTTCACGATGACCACGGTCGCAGGCTTTCCGGTCTCCGGGTAGGTAACGGGGCCACACTGATTCGATCCGCGAGCCTGCTGGGGAAGAGGCGCGGCGGTGGGCGCGATCGGCGGTGGGCTCGCGCTGGGAACGCTCACCGGCAGCGGTGTGAACTCGAGCGTGTACCCGCTCGTGGCGACGGTGAAGCCCTTTCCCGTCGCATCCTCCCGGCACGAGACTCCCGAGAACTGCACATTGCAACTGAATCCGTCGATCGCGAGCGTCGTGTCGTAGGGGAGCACGTTGGCGTTGCCGGGAAAGAGTGCCTCGTTCCAGTTCTGGAAGTTCGGCTCCTTCCCCGCCTCGACCGCGATGAGGTCGGCTTCGGCGGGAGGGGCGCCGTCCGGCGACGCGATCTGCGGGGTTCCCGGGACGCCCAGAGGCCCCGCGGTGGGATGCGAAGCGCACCCGGCGAGCTTCTTCGCGGGAATGATCGCGCACAACCATTTTCCCGACGGCGTGACGAAGCCGTATGCGTCGCCCGCCGGGTCGGTCGACGCGTACTGCTTCGCATCGACGC
>NZ_JBHUSF010000472.1:0-4872 GCF_042673295.1 Rhodococcus sp. NPDC057014 | reverse complement strand
CACTTCGGCTGGGGGCGCCCTGCGTCGTGTCCAAGCTCACTGTCCGAGCAGTCCCACGGTGAGATCCCCGCGCTGGTGTCGAGAACGGATGCTCCCGAGGCGATACTCGGCCCCGACACCCCGATTCGACTGCGGCTCTGGGAAATTCCGTCCGCCGTGTCCGCGGCCGAAGGCACCGCGATGGAGCTCGCCGACAGCGCCTTCCCTCTCCTTCGCGACGTCGAGGTGACGCTGCCCTCCCCGGCGCCTACGGGGTGCCGGAGGGGCTCATGAGCTCGTTCCCGGTCCGCTCGGTCGACGGGACCTGGCAGGTCGTGGAGGGGCTGGAGATCGACGAGACGGCGCGCGGACGTCACGAATGCGTGTCGACACGCGTCCGTTTTCGGAACCGGCCCGGTCATCGCATACGCTGCCTCTTCGATGATGTGGCGTCGAGTGTGTACCGCGGTCGTGTCCGGAACCCTGCTGGCCGGACTCTCGGTGAGCGCTGCCGGGGCGATCCCGCCCGCAGTTCCCTCCTCCCCCACCTCGGCACCGTTCACCACCCCCAACACCGACGACTGCCCGCACCGGTCGGCCCCGGCCCCCGCGATCGACCTGTCCGAGGTGCCGCAGCCCGGTGATCCGGCACCGACCGCCGTGTCCGTGCCCGACCAGCCGGTGGGCGGGCCGAAACTCGCCGAGTGCGGAGTGACGCTCCCCGACGGCGCCCCCGCGCTGCCCGCCGACATCGCGGCGTCCGGCTGGGTGGTGGCCGACATCGACAGCGGCGACGTGCTCGCGGCGAAGGACCCGCACGGCCGGTACCGCCCGGCCAGCACCATCAAGATGCTGCTCGCGCTCGTGGCGCTGGACGAACTGGATCTCGACAAGACCGTGACCGCCACAGCCGAGGACGCCGCGGTGGAGGGCAGCGCGGTCGGGATCGGCAAGAACGGCCAGTACACGAACCGGCAGCTGATGCAGGGCCTCGTGATGGCGTCGGGGAACGACGCCGCCCACCTCCTCGCCCGGCAACTCGGCGGCGACGCCGCGACGGTCGAGAAGATGAACCGCCTCGCCGACACCCTCGGCGCTCACGACACGAGGACCGCGACCCCTTCCGGACTCGACGGTCCCGGCATGAGCAGTTCGCCGTTCGACCTCGCGCTGATCTTCCACAACGCGATGAAGAACCCGACGTTCGCGGAGTTGATCTCCACGGAAACCGTTCAGTTCCCGGGCTTCCCGAAGGATCCCGCGATCCCGGAAGACCAGGATCGGCCGCCGTTCGCGCTCGCCAACGACAATCAACTGCTCTACAACTACCCGGGCGCGCTGGGCGGCAAGACCGGATTCACCGACGATGCGCGCCACACGTATGTCGGCGGCGCCGACCACGACGGCCGCCGCCTGATGGTGACGCTGATGGGAGCCGAGGCGCAGCCGATCCGCCCGTGGGAACAGGCGGCGCGACTGCTGGACTACGGTTTCGCCCTCGACCGCGACACAAGGGTGGGGTCGCTGGAGGACCTGTACCCGGCCGAGGACGGCTCGTCCGCGGTGCTCGCCGCACCGCCGCAACAGGATTCGGCCGCCGCCACGAGTTCCGTCGTCGCCTCCGGTTCCGACCACCCCGACAACACACTGGCCCTGCGGGCGGGTGTGGGGATCGTCGGGGCGGCCGTCGTCCTCGTGCTGGTGCTCTGCGCACGCCGGCTGTCCCGCAGGCGCTGACGCTCCCCGATCAGCGCTTGTTGCGGGTGAACACTCCGGACAACCCGAGCGCGGCGAGGGCCCCCACACCGACCAGGGCGAGTCCCCCACGCACACCCGGACCCTCGTGGACCTCGATCCGCGGCGTGATGACGGCCGGATCCGGCGGCGGCACGAACGCGAGCGCCATGCTGGCCTCGGTGGTCGCGGCCCACGCCGTCGAGAAGAGCAGCATCCGGCAGGTCAGGTAGATGAACACGAGCAGACCGATGATCGGGCCGAACGCCACTCCTGCCGGACCCGCGGTGACCGCGGTGAGATAGATGGCACCGACCTGCTTGAAGATCTCGAACACCACGGCCGCGAGCAGGGCCGCCTTGATCGCACTGCGGAACGTCACGGGCTCCCGGGGCAATCGGGCGATCACCCAGGCGAACACCGCCCACGTCGCGACCAGCGAGAGCACGGTCGACAGTGCGCGCAGTCCGGCGTCGACGCCGGTCACGTCGTCGAGGTTGAGCAACTCGACGACCGTGCGGGCCACCGGACCGCTGCTCAGCGCGGACGATCCGATCGAGACGATCATCGCCAGACCCAGCCCGAGCAGAGCGCCCGCGTCGCCGAGCTTGGTGCGCACGAATCCCTTCGATTCGCGCTGGCTCTCCCACATCGCGGTGAGCGCGTCGCGCAGGTTCGCCATCCATCCCAGTCCGGCGTAAGCGGCACCGAGCAGACCGAGGACACCCACGCTGGCGCGGGACGCGATGGCCGAATCGATGATGGTGTTGAGCGTGTCACCGAGACTTCCGGGCACGTTCTTCGTGATGCCGTCCTGCAGTTCCTGCAGCAACTCCGGCTGCCCTGCGAGCACGAAACCGGCGATGGCGAACGCGACCATCAGGATCGGAATCAGTGCGAGCACACTGAAATACGTGATACCCGCCGCGTAGTAGTCACCCTTCTGATTCTGGTACCGCTGAGCGGCCCGCATCAGATGGTCGAACCAGGGGCGCGCTGCCCGCTGCTTGTCGAGAAAACTCGGTTCGTCAGCCACAGTGCTATCCCTTCGGTGTCAGGAACCCTACCTTCTCGTACACGGCCGCCAACGTCTGCGACGACACTTCACGGGCCCGGTGGGCACCGGCCGCGATGACACGGTCGAGTTCCGCCTCGTCCGAGAGGTACCCCTCCACTTTCGCTTTCAACGGTGTCACGAATTCGGCGAGAACGTCGGCCGTATCGGTTTTCAGGTCGCCGTAGCCCTTCCCCTCGTATCCGGCGACCAACGTCTCCACGGGGGTCCCGGACAGGGCCGACTGGATGGTGAGCAGGTTGCTCACACCGGGCTTGGCCTGCGGGTCGTACCGGATCTCCCGCTCGTTGTCGGTGACCGCGGACTTGATCTTCTTCGCCGACACCTTGGGATCGTCGAGCAGGTTGATCAGGCCGGCCGGGCTCGGACCGGATTTGCTCATCTTCGACGTCGGATCCTGCAGGTCGTAGATCTTGGCTGTGCCCTTGATGATCTGGGCCTCGGGAATGACGAACGCCTTCCCGAACCGGGTGTTGAACCGTTGGGCGAGGTCGCGGGCCAGTTCGAGGTGCTGACGCTGGTCCTCGCCGACGGGAACCCGCTGCGGGCGGTACAGCAGGATGTCGGCGGCCATCAGCACCGGATACGTGAACAGTCCGACGCTCGCGTTCTCACTGCCCTGCTTCGACGACTTGTCTTTGAACTGCGTCATGCGACTGGCCTCACCGAAACCGGTGATGCAGTTGAGAACCCACGCCAGCTGCGCGTGCTCAGGGACCTGGCTCTGGACGAACAGCGTGGCGCGGTCGGGGTCGATGCCCAGCGCCAGCAACTGTGCCGCCGCGATCTTCGTGCGGCGGCGCAGCTCCTTCGGGTCCTGCGCCACCGTGATCGCGTGCAGGTCGGGGATGAAGTAGAACGCGTCGAAGTCGTCCTGCAGAGGCACCCACTGCTGCAGAGCACCCAGGAAATTGCCGAGGTGGAACGAGTCGGCGGTGGGCTGGATGCCGGAGAGCACCCGCGGTTTCGCGGTGGGTTTCTGAGCTGCAGGGGTCGACATGAGTATTGATCTTTTCACGTGTGCCGGGACGAGACGAATCAGATACCGTCCGTCACCGGTACTGGACGGTGACCGGCGCGTGATCGGACCACCGCTGGTCGTAGGTTTCGGCGCGCTCGACGACGGCCTGCTTGGCGCGCTCCGCCAATTCGCGGGTGGCGATCTGGTAGTCGATGCGCCAGCCGGAGTCGTTGTCGAACGCCTTCCCGCGGTACGACCACCACGAGTACGGTCCGGCGACGTCCGGTTCGAGCAGGCGCACGACGTCGGACCAGTGCGCGTCCTCGGCGAGCAGCGCGGACAACCATTCCCGCTCGTGGGGCAGGAACCCGGAGTTCTTCTTGTTGGTCTTCCAGTTCTTCAGGTCGAGTTCGGTGTGGGCGATGTTCCAGTCGCCGCAGACCACGACGTGCCTGCCGGCCGCGACGGCGGCCTCGGCGGTGGCGGTGAGGTGCCGGGCGAAGGAGTCCATGAACCGCTCCTTCTCCTCCTGCCGGGGTGTCTGGGCCTCCCCCGAGGGCAGGTACAGACTCGCCACGGTCAGGTCGTCGAAGTCCGCCTCGATGTAGCGGCCCGCGGCCGCGAACTCCTCGTCACCGTGGCCGACGCGGACGGCGTCGGCCGGCTTCCGGGACAGGATCGCGACGCCGTTGCGCCCCTTCGACGACGGTTCCGCGGACGCCAGGTTCCATCCGCCCTCCAGGGCCGGCGCGAGGGTCTCCGCGAGCTGCTCGTCCGACGCCCGCGTCTCCTGCAGGCAGACGACGTCGGCCTCCGTGCGCTCCATCCACTCGGTGAGCCCCTTGCGGGCGGCCGCGCGGACTCCGTTGACATTGACGGTGGTGATGATGTGTGGCACGGCAAGCACCGTAGCGGACGCGTACGACAGCGCGGCTACCGAGACGAACGGGCGCTGCGGCGTTCCATCGCGACGGCCACGGTGAGGACCACGAGGCCCGCGACGGCGAGCAGCGCACCCACCGCGGCGGGTGCCGTGTAGCCGTAACCGGCGGCGATGACGACGCCGCCGATCCACGCCCCGAACGCGTTCGCGATGTTGAGAGCCGCGTGGTTGAGCGAGGCG
>NZ_JBHUSF010000471.1:0-4880 GCF_042673295.1 Rhodococcus sp. NPDC057014 | reverse complement strand
TCGTAGTACCGCACGTTCAGACCGGCCGCCCGCGCGGCAGCGAACATCCGCTGCTGCTGCGGGCGGTATTCGTCGTCCGCGGCCCCGGCCACGAACACCCCGGTCAACTCCGGGAACCGCCGTGTCTTCAGCACGTCCGCCGGATTGACCGCCGCGAACGCCCGCTCGTCGCCGCCGAACGTCGCCGCCACCGTCCCCGCGTGATCGCCGAGCGACGGCTCGTCTTGACCGAGGAAATCGAGGAACGTCGGGAAGGTCCCCGGATAGTTCACCGCCAGCTGGATCGAGCAGGTGCCACCGTAGGAGAATCCACCGATCGCCCACTGCGCCGGATCGTGCGACACCTGCAGGGACGTCTCGATCCAGGCGGGCACGTCGCGGGCCACGTAGGTGGCTGCGTTGCCGAGCGCCGAATCGAGGCACAGCGGATTCGCGTCCTGTGCCCGCAGCGCGTCGACCACCACGACGACCGGTGCGAGTCCGTCGTGCCGTGCGGCATACGCGTCCACGGTGGATCCCAGCCGTCCACTGCTGAACCAGTCCTGGGGCCGCCCCGGCTGTCCCGCGATCATCACCAGCACGGGGAGCACCGCCCGGGGTGACGTCAGGTACGCCGGCGGCAGGTACAGCACGGCCGGCCGGGCACCGAATCCGGACTCGGTGCCGGGAATCTCCACTTCGGTCACCACGCCGGAGCCGGGTGTGCGCACCGGACGTGTCCACGCCGAGTCCATCGGGGTCCCCGACTGCACCGCGTCCTCGAACCCGGAGACGTCACCGAACGACACCGGCTGGACACTGGCCGGTGGACGGTGCCCCACCAGCGAGCCTGCGGTCGGGAAGACCCCGACCTCCGCGTTGACCTGGCCCACCGCCGCCGCCGCGACCACGGCGGCCGCCACACCGATCACTCCGGACCGCCGGACTCCGGGCTTCCGGAGCAGGAGCGCCGCGGCGAGGACCAGGATGCCGACGGCGAGCCAGATCCAGGCATACCCGGTGAGGGGGATCTGGTTGGGCAGCGGACGGTACGCCGCCCACACGAAGCCTCCGATCACGGCGGTCACGGGCACCGCGACCGCGGCGGCGCCCACGATCGGGGGCCTCGGGGAACGAGACACCGCCAGCAGCACGACGACGCCCACCACCGCGGCCGCCGTCGACGCGCACTGAGCGCGCCCGTGCTCGAGCGACAGGTGGGCGATACGCGACAACAACTCGTGGGCCTGCACAACGCCCAGTATTCACATCGTGCCGCGCACCGAAAGAATCAGGCTCGCAACATTTCTCGCAAATCCGACCTATCGGGCACGACGGCGGACGAAGTAGCCGGCGACCACGACGAGCACGACCGCACCGCCGGCGATGCCGATCCCCCACTGCGTTCCCGGTGACTGCGCCGACGACTCGTCCGAGACGGCCTGGGCACGGGCCTGCTCCTGCACCCTCGACACCGCCCCGGGCAGCACCCGAATCGGTGGGACAGGCCCCTCCCGGGCCTCGGAGGCGATCAGAAGGTCGCCGTTGTCGGTGAACGCGACCGACTCCCCCTGCGGCTGTTCCGGCACGTGAGCGCGCACGGCGGGTCCGGCCGCGAACGCCGCGGCCAGGTCGCCGTCCGGAGCGGAGAACAGGAACACGTCGGAATAGTTGCGCACGGCGGCGACCGTCCCGTCGGCGGACACGGCCCCGCCGGTGAACATCGTCGAATGCACGGCCGGGGCCGTGGTGCCGCTGCCGGTGGTCGCGTCGTCGACGCCGTTCGTCGCGGAGACGTCCAGCGTTCCGACCTTCTCCAGCGGGGTCGGGCCGGGGCTCGCGAGATCGCCGACGGCGACACCCCCGACGGGCCGGTACACGTTGCCCGCCCCGAACACTTCCTTCGTGACGATCAGCGGGGTGCCGTCGCGTTGGACGAGGACCGTCTCGGCGTCGTGGGGGCCGTCCGGATACGTCAGCCGATGCAGTTCTCCGGCGCCCGTGTCACGGTCCATCGCGATCAACGCCACCGTCTCGCGCCTGCGTCCGTTGTCGCCGATGTCGGCCAGCCACAGCCGGCCGTCGGGGCCGGACGCCATGTCCTCCACGTCGTACGGGTCGACCGGCAGCGGCAGCCAGCGCTGCACGGCGCAATTCCCGTCCATCACGGCGACCGCGCGATCGGACCCGCTGTCGCCGACCGCGTAGAGCAGCCCGCCCGCCGACACGAGCCCCGACAGCTCTGCGAGCGAGGCCTCGTCCGGGGTGCCGACCGCGGAATCGTCGGGAGTGCACAGCGGACCGAACTCCGACGCGTCGACCGCGGTCTGGTCGCGGAAGAACGGCTCGGCGAATCCGGTTCCCGCCGCGGCGAGCGGTGCGCACGCGGCGAACACGGCGACCGCCACGCGGGCGGACCACCGTGAGAGGTCAGGCACTGCCGCTGTACTCGACCAGTGCCGACGCCAGCGCTTCGGGCACCCGCGCGTGGACGCGCGTGCCGTCCTCCTCGTGGGAGGAGTCGAGGATCTGACCGTCCGAGTGGATCCGGGCCATCAGATCTCCCCGGTTGTACGGGAGGAGGACACTGACCTCGATCTCCGGGCGGACCAGGACGTCGCTCAGATGTGCCCGCAACTCGGCGATGCCCTCCCCGGTCCGGGCGGAGACGAACGACGCACCGGGCAGCAGACCACGCAGCTGGGTCAACGTGACGGGGTCGGCGGCGTCGATCTTGTTCACCACGATCAGCTCGGGCGGTGCCGCGGCGTCGTTCTCCCGGATCACCTCGGTGATCACCTCGTGGACGGCCTTGATCTGATCCGTGGGCAGCGGATCGGAACCGTCGACGACGTGCAGCAGCAGATCCGCGTCCGTCACTTCCTCGAGCGTCGAGCGGAACGCCTCGATCAGCTGCGTCGGCAGATGCCGCACGAAGCCGACGGTGTCGGTGAGGACGTATTCGCGGCCGTCGTCCAGAGCCGCCCGCCGGGTGGTGGGATCGAGGGTGGCGAACAGCGCGTTCTGCACCAGCACCCCGGATCCGGTCAACGCATTGAGCAGGCTCGACTTGCCGGCGTTCGTGTATCCGACGATCGCGATGGACGGGGTCTCGCTGCGCAGACGCCGGGTGCGTTTGGTGTCGCGGGCGGCCTTCATGCCCTTGATCTCGCGACGCAGCTTCGCCATCCGCTCACGGATACGACGGCGGTCCGTCTCGATCTTGGTCTCACCGGGACCACGCAGACCCACACCGCCGTTGCTGCCGGCGCGACCACCCGCCTGCCGGGACATCGATTCACCCCAGCCGCGCAGTCGGGGCAGCATGTATTCCATCTGGGCCAGCGCCACCTGCGCCTTGCCCTCCCTGGACGTGGCGTGCTGGGCGAAGATGTCGAGGATGAGGGCGGTCCGGTCGATGACCTTGACCTTGACGACCTTCTCCAGCGCGGTCAACTGCGCCGGGGTGAGTTCACCGTCGCAGATGACGGTGTCGGCGCCGGTGGAGAGGACGACCTCGCGGAGCTCCTCGGCCTTGCCGGAACCGATGTAGGTGGCCGCGTCGGGTTTGTCCCGCCGCTGGACGAGGCCCTCGAGGACCTCCGATCCGGCGGTCTCGGCCAGCGCGGCGAGCTCGGCCATGCTGGATTCGGCCTGCGCGGCGGTTCCCTGGGTCCAGACACCGACGAGCACCACGCGTTCGAGGCGCAGCTGCCGGTATTCGACCTCGGTGACGTCGGTGAGCTCGGTGGAGAGCCCGGCAACTCGGCGCAGCGCGCTGCGGTCCTCGAGTTGCATCTCGCCGACCGAAGGGCGCCCGTCGTCGTAGGCGAACTCAGTGGAGTCGGAGATCGGCGATTCTTCTGTGCGATGTGTTTTCGTCATACACCCTCATGATCCCACGGAATGTCGAGGGCGTGCACGCGCATTTCGCGCAGGGCGATCAGGCGAGACCGTTCCACCAGTTGTCGTCGAGGTTCCCGGACGCCACCAGGACGGACGGTCCGCGCAACGTCGCCCGTCCGCCGGACAGCGCCACCGTGACCTGACCACCGGGAATGCGGACGTTCACCTCCCCGGACTCTGCGCCGTCGAAGCGCAGTGCGGCGGTGGCCGCGGCCACCGTGCCGGTACCGCACGACCGGGTCTCGCCGACCCCGCGCTCGTGCACCCGCATGTCCACGGCGCCGGAATCGATGCGGGTGAGGATCTCCACGTTGACGCCGTGCGGGAAGAACCCGGGGTCGAACCCGGGTGCTGCGGTCAGATCGAGGGCGGACAGCGACGCCGCCGTGAGGTGCGCGTCGACACACGCCAGGTGCGGATTGCCGACGTCGATGCCGATGCCGTTGAACACCTTGCCGTCGATGGTCGCGGCGCTGGTTCCGAGGTCCCGCACCACCCCCATGTCGACGGTGACCTCGCCGACGGAGCCGTCGGCCGAGTGCACGATCACCGGTTTGCCGCCGGCCCGGCTGCCGACCACGAACTCGTCGCGCGTCTCGAGACCGGTCGAGCGGAGGTAGTGGGCGAAGACGCGGACACCGTTGCCGCACATTTCCGCGATCGACCCGTCGGCGTTGCGGTAGTCCATGAACCAGTCGTCCTCGGACGTGCCGTCCGGGAGTTCGGCGAGCACGCCGGCAGCGGCCAGCGCACCGGCCTTGGCGACGCGCAGGATTCCGTCGGCGCCGAGTCCGCGCCTGCGATCGCACAGCGCCGCCACCCGAGGGGCGGACAGATCGATGCGGACGTCGGGATCCGGGAGGACCACGAAGTCGTTCTCGGTGCCGTGTCCCTTGCTGAAATCCATGCGCACCACTCTAACCAACCGCCGCGGGGGTGCAGTTCGTCTGCGCTGCCGCGGTGCGGCTCATCGACGCTGCCGCGGTGCGGTTCAT
>NZ_JBHUSF010000470.1:0-4911 GCF_042673295.1 Rhodococcus sp. NPDC057014 | reverse complement strand
CGTCGACGGGGCCATCCACCACGTCCGGTGTTCTGACCCCTCTTCTCGAACACCGCATGTCACCGCAGCCTCTCCCAAGACCGCGGCACACTGAACGTACTTGCTTTCCGGGAGCGGCGCACCAAATCAATTCTTTGCGAATATAACTCGGCTTTCGTGCTCGACGTAGCTCAGCGGCCGAGTCGAGCGAGCCGTTCGCCCGGCGTCGTCGCTCCCCAGACTCCGTGCTGTTGGCCGGTGTCGAGCGCATACGCGAGGCATTCCTCCACCACCGCGCAGCCGCGGCAGAACTCCTTGGCGAGATCCTCCCGCTCGAAGCGCGCGTTCCTGCGTTCGGCGTCCGCCGGGAAGAAGATCTCCGCGTCCTCTTCATGGCAACGCGCGGACAGCCGCCACTGCCACAGCTCCGTGTCGTGACGCTGCAGTGTTGTCACCGGTGTCGACATCTTTTCGACTACTCCCTTCGGTCTCGGTCGTCCCGTAGTACAGCCGATCGGCTGTCGCCGGAGAAGAATTCGAATCTCGAGGATGCGAAGATCCGATCGGCGTGACTCGAATCCTGTTGTTCGGCGATCGTCCTTGCCATGCTGATCGAGTGACACCGGTGCGGCCTCGAAAGGTAGAGCCATGACCATCCTCGATCCACCCACAGTCGATGCTGCGAGCCTCGGCGTCTACGACTCGATCACCGATGCCATCGGCAACACACCCCTCGTTCGGTTGAACCGGGTCACCGAAGGCATCTCCGCGACGGTGTACGCCAAGCTCGAGTTCCTCAATCCCGGCGGAAGCGTGAAGGACCGTGCCGCCCTGGCCATGATTCGCGCGGCGGAGGAATCGGGAGAGCTGCTCCCCGGGGGCACCGTCGTGGAAGGCACGTCGGGCAATACCGGGGTCGGTCTGACGTTGGTCGCTGCCGCCCGGGGTTACCGTTCGGTCGTCGTCGTGCCCGACAAGACCAGCGCCGAAAAGATCGGGTTGTTGCGGGCGCACGGGGCGCAGGTGCATGTGACGCCCGGCGGACGGCCCAGTCATCATCCTGAATTCGTCCGCAACGTCGCCACTCGGCTCGCCGCGGAGATCCCCGGCGGCTGGCTCGCCGGCCAGTACGACAACCCGGCCAATCCGGACGCGCACCGCACCACGACCGGACCGGAGATCTGGCGGCAGACCCAGGGCCGGGTCACCCATCTCGTGGCGGGAGTCGGAACCGGTGGGACCATCACGGGGACAGGGGAGTTCCTGGCCGAGGTCTCCGGCGGCGCCGTGCAGACAGTCGGCGCGGACCCCGAAACCTCCGTGTACGGCGGAGGCGACGGCCGGGCCTGGTACATCGAATCCGTCGGCCACTTCCTGCACCCGCAGACCGAGACAGACGAGTGGCCGGACTCCTTCCACCCGGACGTCGTCGACCGACTCGAGCGGATCACGGACGTCGAGGCCCTCACGGTGCTGCACCGCCTCGCCCGGGAGGAAGGACTCCTCGTCGGGGGTTCCGCCGGCACCGCGGTCGCCGCCGCCCTGCGGGTCGCGCGGACTCTCGGACCGGACGACGTCGTGGTCGTGATCGTCCCGGACTCGGGCCGGGCGTACCTGTCGAAGTACTTCGACAGCGAATGGCTCGGACGGCTCGGCTTCCCGCTCTACCACGCAGCGAGCGGACCCGTCGTGGGTCACACACTGGGTGGCCGGGGAAGCGCACCCCGGACAGTGCCGTCCACCGCGACCGTGGCCGAGGCACGTGACGTGCTCACGGACACCCCGGCGCTTCCCGTCGTGCTGGCGCGCCCGGGTACCGGTCCGATCGTGGTCGCGGAGATCCTGGGGGCCGTCGGCCCCGAGGCGCTGTCGGACGCTCCGGACGACGACCCGGTCGGCGCGCACGTTGCTCAGCAGCTGCCCGTCGTGGGTGTCACCGAGGAGTTGTCGGTGGCAGCGCGGCGAATCGGTGGACACCGGGGGCCGGTGGTCGTGGCCGAGGCCGGGCGGGTGGTGGCGCTCGCAGACGCCGACGACATCCGCACCGCCGCGGGCGAGCATCGGTAGGCCTATCCTGACCGACCTCGACACAGCACCGGAACGCACCGATGCCGGACCGGCGCTCCGCGACACGGCTGGACGTCGGGAGATGCTCGTCTGCGCCGCCGCCGGTTTCACCACACTCCTCGACTCCGCTGTGCTGGGCATCGGCCTGCCGGCCATCCGGTCGTCCCTCGATGCGGGGACGGCGGACGTGCAGTGGATCCTGGCGAGCTACTCACTGACCTTCGGTCTCGCCCTCGTCCCGGCGGGGCGGATGGGCGATCTGATCGGCCGCAGGCGGCTGTTCCTCGCCGGGCTGAGCCTGTTCGCCGTCATGGGCCTGGTCGGTGCCCTCGCCGCGGAGCCGTGGACCGTCGTTGCGGCCCGCCTCGGACAGGGCGCCGGGGCGGGAGTCGTCAGTTCCCAGGTCCTCGGCATCATCTCCGACCGCTACTCCGGGCCTCGCCGGGCCAAGGCACTCGCGGCATACGGAACGGCCGGGGGGCTCGCCGGTTTCATCGGTCCGATCGCCGGTGGTGTGCTCCTCAGGGTCGGGGGTCCCGATTGGGGGTGGCGGCTGCTGCTCGTGCTGAACGTGCCGTTCGCGGTCGTCACCGTGACGCTCGGCGCGCTGTTCCTGCGCCGCGACAGCCGCGCCCGGTCGGGGGCGACGGTCGATGTCGTCGGTCTCGGGCTGCTCGCGGCTGCGACGACGCTGCTGCTGTTGCCGATGGTGTCGCGCTTCGGGGCGACGCGAGCGGTGCTGTCGGTGTCGGGTTCGATCCTCGCTCTGGGGTGTTTCCGCTGGTGGGAACGGCGCTACGCGAGTCGCGGCGGCACGCCCGTGCTGCTACCTGCCTTGATGCGGGCACGTGGCTACACCCTGGGTACGGCGGTCGCGCTGTTCTGGTTCGGCGCCCTCCTGGCGATGAACGCCGTGATGAGCCTCTATCTGATCGAGGGACTCGGCATCGCACCGCTGCACGCCGCCCTGGTGATGTCGGGAAGTTCGGTGATGATGGCCGTGACCTCGGCAGTCGGCTGGCGGGTGGTCGCACGGTTCGGTCGCGCCGCGGTGGTGGGTGCCATCGCCGCGGAACTGTTCGTCGTCGCCGGATACGTGCTCGCGGTCACTGTGCTGCCGCGGACGTCGGTGCTCGCGGTGGTCGCCGCACTGGCCGTTCTGTCCGGGGTCGCGAGCGGATTCGTCGACGCCCCCAACCGTGCGATGACGCTCGAGCATGCGCCGGCGGGTGTGAGCGGCGTGGCCGTCGGATTCCTGCAGCTGTCGCAGCGGCTGTCGGCCACCGTCAGCCTCGCCGCGGTGCCCGGCATCTATCTGGGGGTCCTGTCCGCGGACACCGGGAACTACGGCCGCGCAATGGCGGCGGGGCTTGCCGTGTGCGCCGGAATGCTGGTGTCGTCGTTGGCATGTGCCGTCCGGGACGGCCGCAGGAGACGAGTATGACGATTCCGTGTGATTCAGCCCGCCGCGCAACGACAATGGAGCACAGAATCGTGTCAGCACAATCCGCACACCGGCAGATCCGGCTCGGCCTCCTCACCAACCCGCCCGGCAACGGTTCCCGCGGGCAGATCCGTCCCGGTGATGTTCGGCATCCCGGCCGCGTCCTCGACCATTACACCCATCTCGCCCGGACCGCGCCCTCGCCGCGTGATCCGTCGTACACTCTCGACCACGAAGGAAGTTCGAACATGAGGATCATCACATCCCCTCCTCCGTCCTCGTTGTCCCGCTTGATCACTCGCCCGCTCGAAGCAAGTGGATTCGGGCCGCCGCCGGCCTCCCTGCCGCCGGACGCGATCCGCCTGGTAGGCGGGGTTCCCGCCGACGAGGCGCTCCCGGTGAACGAACTGGCGGCCGCGTTCGCTGTCGCCCTCGCGTCGCCTCCGACAGGCGCACGGGCGCTGCAGTACTCGGTGGCCCCGGGCATCGCGACGCTTCGCGAGTGGATCGCGGGACGGGAGAGCGACGAGTCCGGTGTCGTCGATCCGGACCGGGTGGTCGTCACCAACGGCGCACTGCACGGACTGAGCCTGGTCTTCGCCGCCGTCCTCGACCCCGGCGACCTGGTGGCCGTCGAGAGCCCTACTTTTCCCGTTGCGCTGCGGGTGCTCGACCACTACGGAGCCCAGCTCCTGCCGGTGCCGAACACCGGGGGACGTCTCGACCTCGACGTCTTCGAGAGCCACCTGCAGGCAGGGCGGATCCCGAAGCTGTTCTACGTGATCCCCGACTTCCACAATCCGACCGGCACGACTCTCGCAGCCGACGACCGGTCGCGGCTCGTCGCCCTCGCCGAGCGCTACGGGTTCGTCGTCGTCTCCGACAACCCGTACCGCGAGCTCCGGTTTCGGGGCACAGCTGTTCCTGACTTCCCGCTCGACAGCGATCGGGTGGTGCGGGTCAATACGTTCTCCAAGACCCTTGGACCCGGGCTTCGACTGGGCTGGGCGGTCGTCCCGCCCTGGCTCCAGGCCGGACTGTTGCGGTTGCGCGCGAACCTCGATCAGCACGCGTCGTTGCTGACCCAATCCGCCGTGGCGCATCTGCTCGGTCGGCCGGGACTGTTCGACGGCATCGTCGCGAACGCCCGCACCCTCTACCGGGAGCGAGCAGATCTGCTGGCCGACGTTCTCACCGCGGAGGCAGGTGATCTGGTGTCGATTCCGCAGGCCGAAGGCGGAATCTTCGCCTGGGCCACGGTGACCGACCCTGATATCGACCTCGCGGACGTGCGCGCCGCCGCCGAAGCGGGCCGCGCGGGCGTATAGGGGGGCCGGGAAGTGGAACCCCGCCCGGCCCGGCACGAAGCAACGATCCAGCGCCGGGGGGTATAGATCCAAAGATTAAAAAAACAACCGAAC
>NZ_JBHUSF010000469.1:0-4918 GCF_042673295.1 Rhodococcus sp. NPDC057014 | reverse complement strand
CCGCGCCAACCGATTCGACGCCGCATCCACCTCCCCATACGTCAACACCCGACCCCCACACACCACCGCCACCGCATCCGGATCCACCCCCACCGCCGCCGCCAACAACCCCGGCAACGACACCTCCGGCGCCGACCGCGCACCCACCACCGGCGTCAAACGAGCCAAATCGTGCGCTCCGATCGCGGCGAGTGGAGTGCCGGGGTCTGCGGCGAGCAGTTCGTCGATCAACCCGACGACGGCGGCGTGATGCGACCGCAGTTCGTCGTCGCGGTAGCGGTACGGGTTGGCCTCGAACTCGACGATCGTCGATGCCGGGGTGCCGCTGCGATATACGTTGACGGACAGGTCCGGGACAGGACCCGTGGTGAGGATCCGGAAGTCTCCGGTCAACGACCCGAACGTGAGGTCCTGATCGAACAGCATCACGTTGATCATCGGTCCCGAGATCCTGCGCGCTTCGGCGGACACACCCAGGTCACGCAGGATGTCCTCGACGTTGCCGCGCTGGTGCCGCATCGCTCCCATCAGTTCGTGCTGCACCCGGGCCACGAGGTCGCCGACCGTGTCCCCGGCTCGGACCTGGACCAGTAGGGGCGCGACGTTGGCGAGCATGCCGCTGGACCGTCGCAGTACGGCGGTGGTGCGGGCAGACAGCGGAATGTCGACGAGGACGTCCTCGCGTCCCGTCCGGCGCGAGAGATGGCAGGCGAAAGCGGCGATCAGCGCGGCGGCCGCCGTCGCGCCGGGCCGGCCGCCGGTGTCCTCGAGCCGGGCGACGGTATCGGGTGACAACGCCGTGCGCACGGTCAGGCTGTGCGCGGCGGGGGGAGCCTCGACATCGGTCAGGGAGGCCCCGTTCGTTCGCCTGTGGAGGCGTTCGGCCCAGTAGTCACGGTCGGACGAGAACCGGTGGGATGCCCGGTAGTCCTCTTCGAGGCGGTGCAGGGTGTGCAGGTCCGCGGCACGGTTCGGTTCGGGAGAACGGCCTTCGACCGCCGCGGTGTACAGGGCGGCGACACGGTTGACCAGCGTCATCGCCGCATATCCGTCGAGGGCGACGTGGTGGATCCGGCTGTACCACAGGTGCCGATCGTCACCGATGCACAGCAGGGAAGACTCGCACAGGTGGTCGTGTTCGAAATCTACTCGCGCCGTATAGTTGTCGTGCATCCACATCTCTGCCGCCGCCATCGGGTCGGATGCGCCGCGGAAGTCGACGACGCCCATGGCCGCGTCGGCGGGCGGATCGATCACCTGGTGTGGTTCCCCGTCGACGTCGATCAGACGCAGGAACACCGACTCGTATTCGTGGCCGGCCACGAGCGCGACCTCACGGAACAATTCGACGTCCAGCGGCCCACGAATGTCGACGTACTGCGCGATGCAGATCGGCACATCCGGGGCGAGTTGCTGCGCAAACCACAGCCCGTGTTGTGCCGCAGACAGCGGGAAGGGATCCGTTCGGTGCTCACGGTAGGTCGCTGGTGCGGCGTGTTCCATCACATCACCAATCAGGGTGTTCGCGCCGCTGGGCTCACGGCGGGACGCTCGGTCCGTCTGTACAGGGGCGCCGGACAAGCCGGTGCCACTACAGTCCCTTGGAACGCCGTGCGCGAGAACACACCCTAGGTGTGTGGTGCGGGCACCCTGATCACTCCACGAGCGACTCGCTCTTCAGCCAGTCGTACGCGACATCTGCGGGATCCTCGCCGTCGATGTCGACTCGGCCGTTCAGTTCCTGCATCAAGTCGTCGGTCAGTCGCTCGGAGACCACACCCAGCAGGTCGGCGATCTCCGGATATCGATTGATGATCTCGTCCCGCACCACCGCGGTGCCGCTGTAGGGCAGGAAGAACTTGCGGTCGTCGTCGAGGACTTCGAGGTTCAGGTTCTTCACGCGACCGTCGGTGGTGTAGACCATTCCGAAGTTGCAGGGTGCGCTCTGCGCCGTGGACGTGTACACCACACCGGCATCCATCCGGGTGACGTTGCTCGAGGGAACACCACCGGGGGCGTTGAGGGGGATGCCGTAGGTTTCGAGCATCGGAACGAACCCGTCCGCACGACTGAAGAACTCGTCGTCGACGCAGAATGTCCGTTCGGATTCCGGCAGACGTGCGACATCCGAGAGCGATGTGACGCCCAGCCGCTCGGCGGTCGCTGCCGATGCGGCGAAGGCGTACGTGTCGTTGAAGTTGGCCGGCGGCAGCCATTCGAGGTCGTGGTCGCGCTGCTCGACGTCGTGCACTCGCTGCCACAGTTCCGCGGGATCCGAGATCGTCTCCGTCTCACCGTGGTAGTTCACCCACCCCGTGCCGGTGTACTCCCACAGGATGTCGGCGTCACCGTTGAGTTGTGCTTGCCGTGAGGACGCGGATCCCGGCGCGCCCGTGAGGTCGGTGACCTTCGCGCCCGCCGCGGCCAGGTAGGTCGCGGTGATCTTCCCGAGGAGTACCCCCTCGGTGAAGCTCTTCGACGTCACGACGAGGGCGGCATCCGCCAGTGGGCGATCGCCACCGGGCAGGGTCGCGTCGTGGAACGTGCCCGAGGAGCTGACCAATCCGCAACCGGAGGCCACGCTGGCCGACACCGTGACCGCGATCGCGGTCGCGGCAAGTCGAAGTCGCAGCCGGTTCATGCCACTCCTCGCGGGGTTGCGGCGAGCTCGACCAAACGTCCGAGCCAGTCGATGATCAACGCCAGTAGTCCGACCAGGATGGCCCCGGAGATGAGCAGTTTCGGCAGGAACAGTGTGACTCCCGTCGTGATGAGCGTGCCCAGGCTGGTGGCGCCGATGAACGTGCTGAGGGTTGCCGTGCCGACGAGGATGACGAGTGCAGTCCGGACGCCGTTCAGGATCACGGGGACGGCGAGCGGCAACTCCACCTGCACCAGCGTGCGCAGACCCGAGAAGCCGATGCCTCGCGCGGCCTCGATGGTTCGTCGATCGACCTGGTCGATACCGACGATCGTGTTCTGCAGGATGGGCAGGATCGCGTAGACCACGAGCCCGACCACCGCGGTGCGGAATCCGGTGCCCAGCCACATGGTGAGCAGAACGATCAGACCCACGGCGGGCGCCGCTTGGCCGACGTTCGCGAAATTGACCACTACCGGCTTGACCGGTCTGGCCTTCTCCCGGGTGAGCACGATTCCCAGGGGTATGGCGATCAGGACGACGATGACCGTGGCCGTCAGGGTCAACGTGATGTGGTCGAGGATCGTCGTCCGGAGGTTGCTCCAGCCCAGGGACGCCTCCTCGGTCGGCGTCAGCGTGGTGGACCGGTACCACAGGATGTATGCGGTGCCGAGGACGACGATGAGAAGGGGTTCGAACCACACATCCATCGGCAGCCGACGAAGCCGGTTCACGCGGTCGTGCCCTCGGTGTGCGCGGTGTACGTGACGTGCCCGTCGCCGGCCCGCGCGTCCGACAGCTGTCCGCGGATGACCGCCATCACCGTCGCGATGGTGAGTGCCCCGGTCACCGCACCTCGGCTGTCGGTGACGAGCACCCCGCCCTGGCTCGCGGCCAACATGGAGTCGAGCGCATCGTTGAGCGTGGACGACGGCGCCACCACCGGGAGACGCGGGTCGACGTAGTCGGACACCCGCTCCTTGGTGGCCACTTCGTCGAGCGACGGCCACGCTTGGGCCCGGCCGTCGCCGTCGACGACGACGATCCACGTCGCGCCCTGTGCCCGAGCGCGACCGATGACCTCGTGAGACGGCTCGCCGATTCTCGCGGTCACCACCGGATCGTGCTCGACATCCTTCACCCGCGACAGAGTCAGGTGGGCGAGCGTCGCACCCGACCCGACGAACTCCTCGACGAAGGGGGTGGCCGGCTTCGCCAGAATTTCCTCGGGCGTCGCGTACTGCTCTATGTGGCCGCCCTCGGAGAGGATCAGGACCTTGTCACCGAGTTTCGTGGCCTCCTCGAAATCGTGTGTCACGATCACGATCGTCTTCCCGAGCTCGTGCTGAATTGCGATCAGTTTGTCCTGCAGGCGAACCCGAGTGATCGGATCGACCGCCCCGAACGGCTCGTCCATCAGGAGGACCGGCGGGTCCGCGGCGAGTGCACGTGCCACCCCGACCCGCTGCTGCTGCCCGCCCGACATGTCCTTGGGGAGCCGGTCCTGGAACGTGGCGGCGTCGAGTCCGACGAGATCGAGCAGATACTCGGTGCGTTCGGCGATGCGTTCCGCATCCCACCCCAGCACCCGCGGAATGGCGCCGATGTTCTTGGCCACGGACCAGTGCGGGAACAGGCCACCCGACTGGATGACGTAGCCGATCGACTGCCTGAGCTTGTCCGGATCTTCGCCGGTGACGTCGCGGTCGCCGATGAAGATGCGTCCCTCGGTCGGCTCGATGAGGCGATTGATCATTTTCAGTGTGGTCGTCTTGCCGCACCCGGACGGACCGACGAATGCGACGATGTGGCCGGCCTCGATATCGAGATCGAGTTTCTGCACGGCCGGCTTCGCCTGGCCACGATACTGCTTCACCACTCCGTCGAGCCGAATGGAGGCACCGGTGACCGTGCGCTCGCCGGCCACCGTGTCGGCGGCGCTCCCGGTCTTCTCGTCGGTCATGACAGTCCCTTCGCGATGGTGAGCCGCCCGAGGAGGACGAGCAGGCAGTCGAACACCAGGGCGATGACGACGATGAGCACGGTTCCGGTCAATGCCATCTCCACGGAGTTCGTCCCTCCCAGTCGGGACAGGCCGTTGAAGATCAGCGAGCCGAGTCCCGGCCCGAGAACATACGCCACGATCGCGGCGACACCGACGACCATCTGAGTCGACACCCGAATCCCGGTGAGGATGACCGGCCAGGCCATGGGCAACGACACCGAGAACAGGATGCGTCGACGGGAGAGCCCGATCCCGCGTGCGGATTCGATGAC
>NZ_JBHUSF010000468.1:0-4919 GCF_042673295.1 Rhodococcus sp. NPDC057014 | reverse complement strand
CGGGCGAACGCTCATTGCCGAGCACCGAATCCGCGCCCCAAACACCCAACCCGAAACCGCTCAGGCCAGCACGTCAGAGACATGCAAGATCGAGGCTAACCTCGCTTCTCCGCTGGTCTTGACAGACAACCGACTGCTGGAGTTACACTGATCACAGTTTAAAACGTTTCAAAACACTTCAACGAGGATGACGACATGCCGACTTTCAGCGATATCGCCGGATTGCTCGCGGACCAGGCCATCGAGCTCCCGTCGTGGGCGTTCGGCAACTCCGGCACCCGTTTCAAGGTGTTCAGCACCGCCGGGGTGCCGCGCGATCCCTACGAGAAGATCGCCGATGCGGCGAAGGTGCACGAGCTGACCGGGCTGGCGCCGTCGGTGGCCCTGCACATCCCGTGGGACCGGGTCGAAGACTTCGACAAACTGGGCACCCACGCGGCGAACCTCGGGGTGCGGCTGGGCACGATCAACACCAACACGTTCCAGGACGAGGACTACAAGTTCGGCAGTCTCACCCACGTCGACGAGAAGGTCCGCGCGAAGGCGATCGCGCACATGCACGAGTGCATCGACATCATGGGCGTCACCGGCAGCCGGGACCTGAAGATCTGGCTCCCGGACGGCACCAACTACCCCGGTCAGGGTGACCTGCGTGGTCGCCAGGACCGGCTCGCCGACTCGCTGCGGCAGGTGTACGCGCGCCTCGGTGAGCAGCAGCGGCTGGTGCTCGAGTACAAGTTCTTCGAGCCCGCCTTCTACGCCACCGACGTCCCGGACTGGGGCACCTCGTACGCGCACTGCGTCGCGCTCGGCGAGCGGGCCCTGGTGTGCCTGGACACCGGGCACCACGCGCCGGGCACCAACATCGAGTTCATCGTCGCCCAGTTGCTGCGCCTGGGCCGACTCGGATCGTTCGACTTCAACTCCCGCTTCTACGCCGACGACGACCTGATCGTCGGCGCCGCGGACCCGTTCCAGCTGTTCCGCATCATGTTCGAGGTCGTCCGCGGCGGCGGGTACGGACCCGACAGCGGCGTGGCGTTCATGCTCGATCAGTGCCACAACGTCGAGGAGAAGATCCCCGGGCAGATCCGCTCGGTCCTCAACGTGCAGGAAATGACCACCCGCGCCCTGCTCGTCGACCGCGACGCGCTGGCCGAGGCCGAACGCGACGGCGACGTCCTCGGCGCCAACGAGGTGTTCATGGACGCCTACTACACCGATGTCCGCTCGGACCTGGCCGACTGGCGCACCTCGCGCGGTCTGCCCGCGAATCCGATGCGAGCCTTCCGCGACAGCGGATACGCAGACCACATCGCCGCCGAACGAGTCGGCGGCACCCAAGCCGGATGGGGAGCCTGAAAGAACATCATGAGCGACAACACCAACACCACTGTCGAACAACTGTTGGCCCGATCGAACCGCCTCGGGTCCGATCCGAAGAACACCAACTACGCCGGCGGCAACACCTCCGCCAAGGGCTCCGAGATCGACCCGGTCACCGGGGAGAGCGTCGAGCTGCTGTGGGTCAAGGGATCCGGCGGCGACCTCGGCACCCTCACCGAGAAGGGTTTGGCCGCACTACGCCTGGACCGGATGCGAGCCCTCGTCGAGGTCTACCCGGGCGTCGAGCGGGAAGACGAGATGGTCGCCGCGTTCGACTACTGCCTGCACGGCAAGGGCGGCGCCGCCCCCTCGATCGACACCGCCATGCACGGTCTCGTCGACGCCGCCCATGTCGACCACCTGCACCCCGATTCCGGCATCGCGATCGCCACCGCCAAGGACGGCGAACAGCTCACCAAGACCATCTTCGGCGACAAGGTCGTGTGGGTGCCGTGGCGGCGGCCCGGCTTCCAGCTCGGCCTCGACATCGCCGAGGTCAAGGACGCCCACCCCGATGCCATCGGCACCATCCTCGGCGGCCACGGCATCACCGCCTGGGGCACCACCAGCGAAGAGGCCGAAGCCAACTCGAAGTGGATCATCGACACCGCCCAGGCCTACCTCGATCAGCACGGATCCGCCACCCCGTTCGGCGGCGTCGTCGACGGGTTCACCGCCCTGCCCGCAGACGAACGGCGCGCCAATGCCGCCGCGCTGGCACCGCACCTGCGCAAGGTAGCCTCCCGCGACAAGCCGATGGTCGGGCACTTCAGTGACACCGACGTCGTCCTCGAGTTCCTCGCCAGCGAAAAGCTCGGCCTGTTGGCCGAACTCGGCACCTCCTGCCCGGACCACTTCCTGCGCACCAAGGTCAAGCCGCTGGTGCTCGACCTGCCCGCCACCGCGTCCGTCGAGGACGCCGTCGCCCGCCTGACCGAGCTGCACGAGGCGTATCGGGCCGACTACCAGGCCTACTACGCCCGGCACGCCACCGCGGACTCCCCCGCGATCCGCGGCGCCGACCCGGCGATCATACTGGTCCCCGGCGTGGGCATGTTCTCCTACGGCAAGGACAAGCAGACCGCCCGCGTGGCCGGCGAGTTCTACACCAACGCAATCAACGTGATGCGCGGCGCCGAAGCCGTCTCCACCTACGCCCCGATCGACGAGAGTGAGAAGTTCCGCATCGAGTACTGGGCGCTCGAGGAGGCGAAACTGCAGCGCATGCCCAAGCCCCGTTCCCACGCCGGCCGCATCGCCCTGGTCACCGGCGCCGCCAGCGGCATCGGCAAGGCCATCGCCACCCGACTGGCCGCCGAGGGCGCCTGCGTGGTGATCGCCGACCTCGATGCGGACAAGGCCCGCGCCGCCGCCGAGGAAATCGGCACCGCCGACGTCGCGGTCGGTGTCGCGGCCGACGTCACCGACGCCGCCCAGGTCCGCGCCGCCGTCGACGCGACCCTGCTCGCCTTCGGCGGGATCGACCTGCTCGTCAACAACGCCGGACTGTCCATCTCCAAGCCGCTGCTCGAGACCTCCGAGAAGGACTGGGACCTGCAGCACGACGTGATGGCCAAGGGCAGCTTCCTGATGGCCCAGGCCGCCGCGAAGGCGATGATCGACCAGGAACTGGGCGGTGACATCGTCTACATCTCCTCCAAGAACTCGGTCTTCGCCGGACCCAACAACATCGCCTACAGCGCGGTGAAAGCCGACCAGGCGCACCAGGTCCGGCTCCTCGCCGCCGAACTCGGCGGACACGGCATCAAGGTCAACGGCATCAACCCCGACGGCGTGGTCCGCGGGTCCGGCATCTTCGCCGGCGGCTGGGGCGCCAAGCGCGCCGCGGTGTACGGGGTCGAGGAGAACAAGCTCGGTGAGTTCTATGCCCAGCGCACCCTGCTCAAGCGGGAGGTGCTGCCCGAACACGTCGCCAACGCCGCCGCGCTGATCACCTCCGACGAGTTCAGCCACACCACCGGCCTGCACATCCCCGTCGACGCCGGCGTCGCCGCCGCCTTCCTCCGGTAAACCCCATGCCTGCCAGAGTTTTCGGTGCCGTCGACATCGGCGCCTCCAGTGGCCGGGTGATCGCCGGGGTGGTCGACGGCGGCCGCACCACCCTGCACACCGTGCACCGCTTCACCAACGGGGTCCGTGAACGGGACGGGCACCTGCGGTGGAACATCACCGGCCTCTACCGGGAAGTGCTCACCGGTCTGCGGGCCCTCGCGGTCGGGTTCCCGGAGGTCGAATCGATCGGCATCGACACCTGGGCGGTGGACTACGGCCTGCTCGACGCCGACGGGAATCTGCTCACCGAACCGATTTCCTACCGGGACGGCCGCACCGATGCGGTGATCGACACCGTCCACGACCGCATCGACCGGCAGGGTTTGTATGGAATCAACGGCCTGCAGTACCTGCCGTTCAACACCGTGTACCAACTCGTCGCAGAGCAGGAGTCGGCACTGTGGGACCGGGCCGCGCACATCGTGCTGCTGCCCGACCTGCTCGCCTATTGGCTCACCGGCGAGCTCCGGACCGAGGCGACGAACGCCTCCACGACCGGTCTGCTCGACGTGCGGACCGGAACCTGGTCACGGGAACTGCTGACCCGTCTCGACATCCCGCGGTCACTTCTGCCGCCGCTGCAGCAGCCGGGCGAGCAGCGCGGGATACTGCGGCCGGAACTGGCGGAGACCACGGGACTGTCGCGGTCGACGGCGGTGACCACCGTCGGCTCCCACGACACCGCATCGGCGGTGGCCGCAGTCCCGGCCACCAACCCCCGATTCGCCTACGTCTCCAGCGGCACCTGGTCGCTCGCCGGTGTCGAACTCGCCGCCCCGGTACTCACCGCTCAGGCGCGGCAAGCGAAGTTCACCAACGAGGGCGGCGTCGACGGGCGCACCCGCTTCCTCCGCAATGTCGGGGGCCTGTGGCTGCTCCAGGAATCCATCCGAGCATGGAAGGAGGGTGGCCGAAAAGTGGAGCTGAACGCTCTGCTGGCCGAGGCTACGGCCCTCCCGGCCGGCGGACCGGAAATCGACATCGACGACACCGAGTTCATCCGCCCCGGCGACATGCCCACCCGGATCTGCACGGCCGCGGGACTGCCGTCGTCGACGAGCCCGGCCGAGGTCGTCCGCTGCATCCTCGACTCGCTTGCCACCGCGTACCGCGACACGATCCGTCAAGCGGTCGCGTTGACGGGCGCCACGGTGGAGGTGATCCATATTGTCGGAGGCGGTTCCCAGAATGCGCTGCTGTGCCAGCTGACGGCCGACCGATCCGGATTGCCCGTCATCGCCGGACCCGTCGAAGCGACCGCACTCGGGAACGTCCTGGTCCAGGCCCGCGCCCACGGGGCGGCCCCGGACACACTCGATGACATCCGCCACGCGCTCGCGCAGACCCAACGGACACGGGAGTACCTGCCATCCCCGGTGGGCGCGCAGGGGCGGTGCCTCGCCCGCCATTGACACCGCTCTCCTATCGACGCAACCCCAGGCGGCCGGTCACCCATCGGT
>NZ_JBHUSF010000467.1:0-4934 GCF_042673295.1 Rhodococcus sp. NPDC057014 | reverse complement strand
CCGCTGCCCTTGGGTGTTTTTTCCGGGGGGCCCTCGGCCCCCCCCCTTTAACCCCCCCCGGGGCCCGCCGCCGCCGCCGCGACCGCGCTCGGCGCGGACTTCTCGTCGGGCCGCTACTTCGACCCCGCCGCGAGCGGACTCTACGCACGGAGCCTGCGCCTGGGGTTCACGAACCAGAGTGAACACAACCTCCGTCTCGGGGCACAGCGCATCGCCCGGGCCGTCCGTGAGGTCCACTCCGCGCCGCGTGCCTGATCCACGTCTCTCACGTCGAAAGGAACCGCGATGACCACGGCCGGAGAGTACTTCCATGTGCAGGGGCCGCTCAACGTGCCGCTGGGCCCTCAGTGGTACCCGCTCATCGCTCAGGCAGGGGGTCCGAGCAGGGCATCGACTTCGCCGGCAGGCACGCCGACCTGATCTATGCGCCACTCCTGTCGATCGGAGCGGCGCGCGACTACACCCGCGACGTGCGCGAGCGGGCGGTCGCCCACGGCCGCGACCGTGTGTACGAGTACTGCTTTGAACCAAAAGCGAGCGGTTCAAGCGTGGGCAATTTCCTCGACAAGCTGTTCGAACTTGCGCACCGTCGGGTCGCTGTTGTCTGAACGAGCGCACAGGAGAACGCGTGTAGGTGCCAGGTCCTCGACAACGACGAAGCGCACGCCGGGATGGGCGTAGAAGTGGGGGACCGACTCCGCGGTGATGGCGATGCCGGTGCCGGCCGCGCATTGCTCGAGCATTTCTTCGACCGTCGAAATCGAGGGTCCGGTTCGCGCCGCGGATCCGTCGGAGCGAGGGTTGACCAGCCAGTAGTCGATCCATTCCTGGGAACCTGTTTCGCTGGGTAGGAACGTTTCCTCCGCGATGTCGCGGAACGCGACGGTCGACCGGTTCGCGAGAGGATGGCTGCTGGGGAGCACCACTACACGATGCTCGCTCAGGACCACGCTGCATCGCAGATCGTCAGCTCGGACAGGTTCGCGTGTGAAGACCACGTCCACCCGATTCTCGAAAAGCGCACGGGTCTGGTCGCCCCATTCGAGATGCTTGAGCTGCACATCGACCAGCGGGAGATTCGCGCTCGTGGCATTGAGGATCTCCTGGGTGAGCTCACCCGCCCCGGTGGCCATGAACCCGATCCGAATGCGCGTCGTTCCCTGCTCTGCGCGCGCAACCCAAGCCGACAACGTGTCGCTTGCGTCGACAACTGCGCGAGCGAGCGTTACCAGTTCCGCGCCCTTGTCTGTGAGCTCCACCGACCTGGAAGTTCTTCTCAGGACCTCGAACCCGAGCTCGCGCTCCAGATGACGAATCTGCTGGCTCAGGGCGGGTCCGGTGATGTAGAGGCGTTCGGCAGCGCGGCGGAAGTGCAGTTCCTCGGCTACCACCAGGAAGTAGCGTAAGACGCGGGGGTGTATGTCCATGGGTTCCCTTCCCGATTCCGGCGGCGTGCGTCCATATTCTGCAAGTGTGCACGTCAGGAGCATCCGCACGGACCGGTAAGCGTTGCTTAACGTTGGGCGTCGGATAGGACCTGGTGTTCGTCCCGCTCCGGCGGCACAGTGTTGTGAGTCACAGGCCGTCGAACAGTCCTCGTCACGGCCGGACACCACGACCTCCATCCCCCCAGTTTTGCAGGAGAAATTCGATGACCGCTGTCGACGACACCGCCACACCCGCCACCGCCAGGACTCCGCTGTTCTGGATGACGAGCCCGGGAAATACCCCCAAGGGGGATCGGCGTGACTTCCACACCATGGACGAGACCGAGTGGACCGACTGGCTGATGCCCGGAACGCGCTACAAGCTGCTCTACTGCAACCTCGTTTCGGGTGCCTTCACGATCTTGTTGCAGGTGGATCCGGGCATCAAGGCCACCTCGCACTGGCATGTCGGCAACCTGCAGGTCTACATCCTCGAGGGCGGCTTCTACTACTACGACGGAACGGTCGTCGTCGACGGGCAGACGACCCCCGACATTGGAACACCCCACTCGTTCACGGTCGAAACGGCCGGCACCATTCACGAGCCATTCTCGACCGAAACGGGCTGCGTGATGCTCGCGATGTTCGACGGACCCATCGGCGGCTACACCGAGGATGGGCAACTCGCCGTCATGGGTGATGCGCGACTTCACTACTACATGGCCAAAGACAACGAGGCAGTGCACAACACGCAGTTGGTCGACTACTCGTACGGATCGACCGATCTCCAGTAGCCGTTTCCATCTGCACAGCTCATCGATCGGAGAAACCATGACCTCATCGCTGTCGTCGACGCCCGCTTTCAACCATGTCGGGATCACCGTTCCTGACCTCGACGAGGCTGTCGAGTGGTATCGACAGGTGCTGCGCTTCACCGTCCTCGGCGGACCGATACAGATCGGCAAGGAGGACGAACCGTTCGGCGAAGTCCTCAGCGACATCTTCGGGGCTGAGTGGGCGAGCCTGCGCGTAGCCTTCCTCGCCACCGGGGACGGCACCGGAATCGAGCTGTTCCAGTTCCTCTCGCCCGCCACCACACAGCCGGACCGGGTCGAGTACTGGCGCACCGGGCCGTTCCACGTGTGCCTGACGTGGCCGGACGTCGCGCAGTTGGCCGGACATATCGAGCGGCACGGCGGCAAGCAGCGCAGCAAGGTGTGGACGCTGTTTCCCGGTCGCGACATCGTCTACTGCGAGGACCCGTTCGGCAACATCCTTGAAATCAGCTCGGGCACGTTCGATCAGACCTGGGCCAACCGTGCCTCCGCACCAGGGTGAAGGACTATCCATGAATGCTCAACACCTTGCAGGCAAGACAGCGCTCGTCACCGGGGGTGGCGGCGGATTCGGCCGCGCGATCAGTCGACGCCTCGCGGCGGCGGGCGCCGAAATTGCGGTGCTCGACCGCGATCCTGCCGGCGGAGAAGCCACCGCCGCAGCGGTTCGGGAGGCTGGAGGCCTCGCAACGTTCCACAAGATCGACCTCACGGATCCCAGCGCAGTGCGCGACGTGGTCGACTCCGTGGTCGGCGAGTACGGCCACCTCGACATCGCCGTAAACAATGCCGGAATCGGCGGCGAAATGGTGCCGCTCGCCGACTACCCGCTCGACGCCTGGAAGCAGGTGATCGATGTCAACCTGAGCAGCGTGTTCTATTGCCTTCAAGCCGAATTGGCGGCGATGACCTCGCCGGCCTCGGGCGGAGGGGCCATCATCAACATCGCCTCGATCATGAGCACCGTTGCGATGCCGAACATCAGTGCGTACGTGGCGTCGAAGCACGCGGTGCTCGGGTTGACGAAAGCCGCAGCAGTCGAATACGGCTCGCACGGAGTGCGTGTCAATGCGGTCGGACCCAGTTTCGCGCGGGTGGGATTCACCGCCGACAAGATCAGCGACGACGCCCAGTGGGATTCGATGGCAGCACAACATCCATTGGGCCGAACCGCGACTCCGGACGACATCGCCGATGCGGTGGCACATCTTGCGAGCGAGAGTTCGTCTTATGTCACCGGTCAGCTTCTCCTCGTCGACGGCGGATACACCGCGCAGTAGAGCGTTCACGACGGAATCGATAACAAGTGAGGCAATATGATTGACGATCACCAGGGTGCCGGCCGTGTAGCAATCGTCACCGGTGCCGGTGGCGGGATCGGCGCCGCGACGGTGCGCCGATTGGTTGCGGACGGGATCCGCGTCGCGGCCGTCGACCTCGACGAGCAGGCTGTAAAGGAGTTGGAGAGCGAACTCGGAGAATGCTGTTTGGCGGTCGGTGCCGATGTCTCCACCCACGACGGAACACGAGCGTATGTCGACGCGGCACGCGCGCATTTCGGGCGCATCGACTACCTGCACAACAACGCCGGAATCGAGGGGGTGGCGACTGCTCTCGACGAGAGCGACCCGGACCAGTTCGGGCAGGTACTCGCGGTCAACGCGGGTAGCGTGTACTTCGGAATGCGGGAAGTGCTTCCGCACCTGTATGCGCAGGGGCGAGGCGCCATCGTCAACACCGCAAGCCAGGCCGGAATCCGAGGTGTTCCCCGGCTCTCCGCGTATGCCGCCAGCAAGCACGCGGTCGTCGGACTGACCCGAAGCGCCGCCCTGGAGGCGGGAGGACGCGGCGTCCGGGTCAATGCCGTCGCGCCCGGTCAGATCGCGACCCGCATGATCGACAGCCTCGAGGAGCAGTGGGCGCCCGGCAACGCGGCAACTGTCCACGACCAGCTCATCTCGCAGATCCCACTCGGCCGATACGGCACAGCCGACGAGATCGCGACGCTGGTCGCCTGGCTGTTGTCGGACGATGCGTCGTTCGTGAACGGTGCCGTCTACACCGCTGACGGCGGAACCACCGCGTAACGACGGCACGTGCGGAGTGAGGCGCCCGGATCGTCCGGGCGCCGACCGCAGGCCTTGGCGTTCGTCGGCCGAACCGGCATAGTTGTGATCGGTATCGAACCCGGTGCCTCGTCGAGCCGAGGAGATTCGATCTGCAAGTCCTGGCCGCGAGCGGCAAACCGATCGATCGCGGCCGTGTCGAGTCGATTCTGACTCGCAGGACGCCGGAGCGGATCAAGCAGTACGTAGTCGATCTCGGAGTTCTCGTGACCGATGAACCGACCGTGGTTGAGGCCGATCCCGCGCTCGGGATGCCGCGTCGCCTGTGCATCCCATTGCACAGTTCGGGTGACCGGTACGGCGTATATCGCCGCAGCGGTTATCCGAATTGACCAACGACGACCAGCACGGCTGTAGGCAACGCGTTACCTACCCGAACACCTTCTCGAAGCAGTTCGAGAAGGGGAGGGCCTCGTAGGGCGAGAAGGTCGGGATCCGCGAGTAGCCACTCTTCTCGTACAGCCTGACCGCGTCGGGTTGCCGGTCGCCGGTCTGGAGGATCAAACGGGGTCGCCTCGCGTCTCGTGCCGCATCCTCGACCGCGG
>NZ_JBHUSF010000466.1:0-4976 GCF_042673295.1 Rhodococcus sp. NPDC057014 | reverse complement strand
AGCCCGACGCGCTCGAAGCACCCGCCGAGTACCTCGGCGAATACTCCCAGGGCGTGGCGTCGTGACCCGTCCAGCGAAGTGCCGACGTGAACGAGCGCGGCAGCGGTCCCGTCGACGACGACGGGCACGACGGTGAAACCGTTCGCGCCCAGCGCTTCTCGTAGTTCGGCGGACACCTGGGTACCGGCCGTCACTGTGTTCGTCTCGAGGGCGCCTGCTTCGGGCGAACCTGCCGGGAGGTCGAACTCGGCGGGCAGAGCGGGCGTCGTGTCGGGGTCGGCACAGAACGAGGCGAGCGGAATGATCCGGTCTCCGTCGACTCGCGAGAGCACAACCTTCTCCGCGGCGCAGAGTTCGGCAACCCGCTCGCACGCTCGCCGCACGAGTTCCGCACTCGAGGCGGCGTCGTCGAGTGCGTGGACGGCGCGGTCGATACCCTTCGCGACTGCACCGAGTTCGGCGGTGCGCGTCGCGGCGAGTGTGTTCCTGCGGTCGAGAAGATCGACCAGACGCCTCCCGAGTTCGGCGGTGTGCTCCGCAGTGGCCGTGCGCATTTCGTCAAGAGTGTCGGAGATGGCCCGATCGAGCTCGTCAGCCACCGGACACCGTCTTGGCGTTGGCGCACAGCGCCGCCACCTCGGCCCGCGTCGAGACGCCGAGTTTCTTGAAGATCCGCTGGACATGGGATTTGACGGTGCCGTCGGATATGCACAGGCGACGGGAGATGGCCGCATTGGTCGCTCCCGTCGCCATCAGGGTGAGCACCTCGCGCTCGCGAGCGGTCAAGGTGTGCGCACGGGGTACGGCCGGCGCCTGCGACGTGTCCTCCCCGCTCGGCGCGCCGGAGCGGGGGAGGTCGCACGTGGCGAGTTCGGGCATTGTCAGGGGCTGCTCGAGGTGTCGCAGTGCCTGCGTGAGCCGCTGGATCTCGGCGTCGACGTGCTCGTTGCGCGCAGAGATCTGTTGCCGCAGGCCGGCGCGTTCCTTCACCGACGCACAGACACCCGCCAGCGCCCCGACGATGTGGACGTCGGTCTCGGACAGGCTGTCGCTCTGACGATCGACGTGAATCATCGCCACCGCGCGCGAGTCGACGACGATGGGCACGGCAAGGTAGCCCGCCGGACGCGACAGATCGATGAGAGGGCGGTACGTGTGCCGGTAGGTGTCCACGCCGTCCACGGCGTACGGCCGGCGTCGCCGGACGAGTTCGGCCTCGCGGGGCGCCTCGCGCAGCGAGATCTCGCGTCCGTCAATGGCCGTGATGAGTTCGTGGAAGTCGCCGGTCAGCCCGGGGTTGACTGCGAGCGCGATCGGGGACCAGGTGGAACCGCGAACCACGGAGAACATCGCCTTGCCGTATCCGAGGCTCGTGCACAATTCCTGTGTCACGATCCGGGCGAGCTGGTCGGCCCCGGTATCGATGGCGCGGACCACCTGCTGCAACGCCTCGATCTGGTCAGTGTGCGCGCGGAGTCGGCGATCGATGTCGTCCCGGCTCGCGCTGTCGAGTCGCGTCACGAGTTCCGCGAGGCGCAGGGTGTGCTCGGGTGAAGTGAGACCGTCCCGCAGCTTCCGGGCCGCGAAAGCGCGGATGACCATCAGGTCCGGCTCGCCGTCCGCCAGCCGGATCAGGTTCGGCTCGCTGCCGAGAAGCTCCTGCAACTCTGCGACTGCCTGCTCGGCAAGCTCGAACGAACTCGTCGAAATGACCACTCACCACTCCTTGCGCCGCGGCCGCCGCACGGATGACGACGACACCGTCGCCCATTCCTGTGACGTACCGCACAGTATAGGAGGTGTCACCTGGGACGTTTCCGCGCCGTCCGCGACCTTACTCCAATGTATATGGTCAGTCCAAATACGTCACGTATTCCGCGAAAGTGATGCGGACAGGTTCTTGTCGCGGATACCGTCGTCGTACTAGGGTCGAATGGTAAGACCAAAATTGAAAGGATCGGCCCTATGGCGCACCCCGTGCGATACGAAGTCGACGAGCACATCGCCGTGCTCACTCTCGATCGCCCCGAAACCCGCAACGCGCTGTCCGACGACGTGCTCGACGAGCTGCTCGCCGCACTCGAACGTGCGCGCGGGGACGACGACGTGCGGGTTGTCGTCCTGGCCTCGTCGCACGAGAAGATCTTCTCGGCGGGTGGTGACCTCAAGGCATTCGCGAGCGACACCCCCACGATCGTCAAATATGCCGGACTGGACCGATTCCCGAAGCTCTACCAGCTCATCGGCGGGCTCGGGAAGCCGGTGATCTGCGCGGCCGGGGGCGACGTGCTGGCGGGGGCGTTCGGGCTCGCGCTGGCCTGTGACTTCGTGCTCGCCAAGGAGTCGGTGCGGTTCGGGTGCCCGGAGATCAACGTCGGCGTGTTCCCGTTCATGATCTCCGCCCTGATCTACCGGAACGTCGGACGGCTCAAGGCGAACGAGTTGATGATGTACGGCGAGCTCATCACGGCCACGGACGCACTCGAACTGGGGCTCGTGAACCGGGTGATCCCGGACGACGCCTTCGATGCCGAGGTCCGGGAGTGGGCGCGCCGGCTCGCGGGCAAATCGCCGCTGCTCATGCGTCTCGGCAAGGAGGCGATCAACAACACCCGGGACATGTCGCTGCCCGACGCCCTGACGTCGCTGCAGTCCCAGCTCGCTCTCGCGTTCACGACCGACGACATCGTCGAGGGCGTCACCGCGTTTCGCGAAAAGCGTTCTCCCGTATGGAGCATGCGATGACGATCGACCGTCGAACTCGTTGCGATTTCGGTCTAACCATTATATTGTGAGGGCCAACACAGAGATTTCTATTCCCTCTTCACATCTGCGCACAGAGGAAGGCTTCCCATGGCGTTCGCATCGGTCACCGATCGCTATTCGGACGAACAGATCCGAGAGTTCTATGCCACCGGGCAGTGGCACCGCGACACCTTCTTCGACATGCTCGAGGCTCAGGTCGCCGAGCGGGGCGACCGTGTCTTCCTGACCGACGACACCAGCGGCGGCATCACCTTCCGGCAGTTGCGCGACAAGGCGCTGAGTCTTGCGGTGGGCCTTCGGCGCCACGGCATCGCTGCCGGCGACCGTGTGTCCGTGCAGGTTCCGAACTGGATCGAATTCGCAATCATCGCCGTCGCGTTGTCGCGACTGGGCGCCGTCCTGGTGCCGATCATGCCGATCTACCGCCGCGACGACGTCGAGTACATCCTCGGTAACGCCGGTGTGCGGCTGGCGATCACGCCGCAGAGTTTCAAGAAGTTCGACTACGCCGGCATGTACACCGACATCCGGGGTGCCGTCGAGTCGCTCGAGGATGTCGTCGTCGTCCGCGGGAGCGGCGAACTCCCGAATCGTGCGGTGTCGTTCGAGTCGCTGTTCGCGGACATCGGCCCCGACGAGGCGATCGACGAACTCGGGCCCGGTGTCGGTCCGGACGAGCCGTTCGTCATCGTCTACAGCAGCGGCACCACGTCCCGTCCCAAGGGCTGTATCCACACGTTCAACACGTTCGCCTGCGGATCCCGTCTGCTGGCCAAGGGGTTCGCCTATACGCCCGAGGACGTGCAGTTCGGCCCCTCGCCGATCACCCACACCACCGGCCTGGTCACCAGCATCGTCCTCCCGCTCATGCACGGGGCGGCGTCGCATCTCATCGAGGTGTGGGAGCCGGTCCGGGGCATGGAACAGATCAAGGAACGCGGCTGCACGGTCGCGGTGAGTGCCACGACGTTCCTGCAGATGGTCATGGACGTCTACGACCCCGCCGTGCACGACATCGGCAGCATGCGGTTGTGGGTGGCGGCCGGCGCCCCGATCCCCGCGAGCTTCGTCACGAAGGCGGCCGATTTGTTCCCCGGCCTGCAGGTGCTCAGCCTGTACGGCCGTTCCGAGAATGTCACGACCACCATGTGCACGGTCGACGACGAGCCCGAGCGGTCGCTCACCTCGGACGGTCGTCCGCTGCCGATGCAGTCGGTGAAGATCGTCGACGAACTCGGGAACGAGGTACCGCGCGGCGAGGAGGGCGACGTCGCCTACAAGGGCGCGATGCACATGCTCGGGTATCTCCACAATCCCGAGGAGACGGCCAAGTTGTTCACCCCCGACGGCTACTCCCTCTCCGGGGATCTCGGCCGGATGGACGAGGACGGCTACGTGCGGGTCACCGGCCGGACCAAGGACATCGTGATCCGTGGCGGCATGAACATCAGTGTGCGTCAGGTCGAAGACCTGCTGGCCGCGCATCCCGCCGTCCGCGGTGTCGCGGCGGTCGCGATGCCGGACGAGCGCCTCGGGGAGGCGGTGTGCCTCTACCTCGTCGCCGCGCCCGGGTACGGCGACATCACGCTCGAGAAGATCAAGACCTACCTGCTCGAGCAGGGGGTGGCGATCCAGAAGGTTCCGGAGCGGCTGGAGATCGTCGAGGCGCTGCCGACGACGGCCACGGGCAAGATCCAGAAGAACGTGCTGCGGGCCCAGATCGCGGCGAAGATCGAGGCCGACCGGGAACGGGCACAGGCCGTCAGCTGATCGAACAAGGAAGGGGGCGAAGCCGATCGGCTTCGCCCCCTTTCGCATTGTTCGACAAGGGTGATCAGGTCGAGGCCACCACGACCGTCGCCGATCCGGTGACCACCGGGCCCTTGTCTCCGGACGCGACGAGATCGAGCGTTGCGAGCGACTCGCCCTCGGTCTCGTCGATCGACACCACCGTGCCACCCAGGGTCAGTGTGTCGCCGAGGAAGACCGGAGCGACGAACCGGACTCCGAAGGAGCGCACATGCTCGACACCGAACGTGTCGGACAGCCATCCGGCCAGGATCCCGGCCTGCATCTGACCCATCGCGATGACGCCCGGAAAGCCCGACGTGGCCACGAAGCCGGGATCGTGGTGCAAGGGGTTGAAATCGCCTCCCGCCCCGGCGAACCGGACGATGTCGGTCTGGGTCACCGGACCGACCACCCGGACG
>NZ_JBHUSF010000465.1:0-4987 GCF_042673295.1 Rhodococcus sp. NPDC057014 | reverse complement strand
GCCGACCGCGCCGGGGAAGACGTTGCGCAGGTGCGCGCGCAGCTGGTTGGCGAGCGCGACGCGGTGGGCGACGAGGTCCTTGCGGGCCCGGCAGACGCGGCGCAGCGCGACGGTGGCCGGGTGGTCGGGGGTCAACGGCGCCCGTCGGGTGCGGTCGGTGCGCAGGGTGTCGGCGAGGACGAAGGCGTCGAAGCGATCGTCCTTGTTGCCGGCCGATCCGTAGCGTCCGCGCAGGTTCTTGACCTGGTTGGGGCTGATCACCACCACGGTGATGCCGGCGCCGAGCAGGGTGTCGATCACCGGTCCGTCCGGGCGTTCGATCGCGACCTCACCGACGCCGGTGCGGGCGAGGACGGTGAGCAAATCGCGCAGCCCGGTGGCGCTGTGTTCGACGGTGCAGCGGTGGACCTCGCGGCCGCGGGCATCGACGATCGAGACGGCGTGGTCGTCGCGGGCCCAGTCGATGCCGCAGGTCAGGGCGTTGGGTGGTTCCTCGGGCAGGGTGGTTCTGGCAGACTTCATGTCAGCCTCCTCGCTGCTAGGCCCAGTGGGGAGGCACCCTCGTGCGGTGCCGGGACGCGGCAGCCGGTTCGCTCACTGTTCGGCGCTCGGTGGCGCTCAGCCCTGTCGACGGTCGGCGCGGCCCGGGCGACCGCCGGGTCCTGCAGAACTCATGCCGGACATCGATCGTGTCAAGCGAGCAGGGCAGTGACCCAGCGGCACCTCGGGTGCATCGGCAGTCCATCTGAAACTACCGACACAAGGATGGTGCACCAGTGAGCGACGTCAGCCAGGTCACCACCCACGTGCTGGACGCCGCGGAGGGACAGCCCGCGCGGGACGTGCCGGTCACGCTGGCGGTACTTCGCGAGTCCGCGTGGGTCACCGTCGCCGACGCCGTCACCGACGACGACGGGCGCGTCGCGACCCTGGGCCCGGCCCGACTCGAGCCGGGCACCTACCGCATCGTGTTCGACACCGGACGCTACTTCACCGCGAAGGGACGCCCGACGTTCTACCCCGACATCACCATCACGTTCGCCCTCACCGACAGCGAACAGCACTACCACGTACCTGTCCTTCTCAGCCCATTCGCATACTCGACCTACCGAGGGAGCTAATCATGAGCAAGATCGTGCTCGGCCAGAACCAGTACGGCAAGGCGGAAGTCCGGTTGGTCAAGATCACCCGGGACACCAAGCGACACGAGATCGAAGACGTCACCGTCACTTCGCAACTGCGCGGAGACCTCGACGCGGTACACACCGAAGGCGACAACGCGCACGTCGTGGCCACGGACACCCAGAAGAACACGGTGTACGCGTTCGCTCGCGACGGCGTCGGTGCGATCGAGTCGTTCGCGATGCGACTCGGGAAGCACTTCACCGGCGAGTTCGAGTGGATCACGGGCGGCCGCTGGGAGATCGAACAGTACTCGTGGGCGCGGATCCCGGTCGACGGCGAGGGCCACGACCACTCCTTCGTCCGATCCAGTGACGAACGGCGGAACACCGTGGTCACCATCGACGGCGACCGGACGTGGATCGTATCCGGTCTCAGCAACATGGTGGTGTTGAAGTCGACGGGTTCGGAGTTCCGCGGATACCCGAAAGACAGGTACACGACCCTACAGGAGACGTCCGACCGGATCCTCGCGACGTCGGTGAGCGCCCGTTGGCGGTACCTCACCACCGACGTCGACTTCGACAAGACGTTCGAGAACGTGCGCGCAATCATGTTGGAGGCGTTCGCCACCACCCATTCGCTCGCGCTGCAGCAGTCGCTGTTCCAGATGGGTTCGGCGGTCCTCGAGGCGCATCCGGAGATCGCCGAGGTGAAGTTCTCGATGCCGAACAAGCACCACTTCCTGGTCGACCTGGAACCGTTCGGACTCGACAACCCAGGCGAGGTGTTCTTCGCCGCCGACCGCCCCTACGGGTTGATCGAGGCGACCGTCGAGCGTGAGGGCGCGCCCGACGCCGGCCGCGCCTGGGATTCCGTTCCCGGATTCTGCTAGGAGCGCGGCGATGAAGCGGATCGGACATCGGGTCGCCGGAACGACCGGACCCGAAGACGAGCGATTGCCGCTCGGAAAGTCGTACGTCTACGGGTTGCAGCACATCCTGACCATGTACGGCGGCGTGATCGCGCCTCCCCTGATCGTCGGCGGCGCCGCCGGACTGACCGGCGTCGAGATCGGCCTGCTCGTGTCGGCGGCCTTGTTCGTCAGCGGCGCCGCCACCTTGCTGCAAACCCTCGGTGTTCCCTTCTTCGGCGCCAAACTCCCCCTGGTGCAGGGTATTTCCTTCGCCTCGGTGTCGACGATGGTGGCGGTGGCCGCCGGTCCGGGCGGGCTGCGCTCGGTGTTCGGGGCCATCATGATCGCAGGCGTCATCGGGTTGCTGATCAGCCCCTTCTTCTGCAAGATCGTGCGCTACTTCCCACCCGTCGTGACCGGGTCGATCATCACGGTCATCGGCATCTCCCTCCTACCGGTCGCGGTGCGGTGGGCGATGGGCGGCAACGCCAAGGCCCCGGACTGGGGATCGATGTCCAACATCGGACTCGCCGGGTTCAGCCTGTTCGTCGTGTTACTGGTGAGCCGACTGGTCCAGGGCACCCTGTCGCGGTTGTCCATCCTGATCGGCATCGTGGTGGGCACACTGTTCGCCGCGCTGATCGGCAAGGCCGACTTCAGTGCCGTCGGGAAGGGCGCGATCTTCGAACTGCCGCAGGTGTTCTCGTTCGGCACCCCGCTGTTCCAGATCGGTGCGATCATCTCGATGACCGTCGTCATCCTGGTGATCATGACCGAGACGACCGCGGACATCCTCGCGGTCGGCGAGATCGTGGAGACGAAGGTGGATGCTCGCCGGGTCGGCGACGGACTCCGCGCCGACATGCTCGCCACCACCGTGGCGCCGGTGTTCGGGACGTTCCCGGCCAGCGCGTTCGCCCAGAACGTGGGGCTCGTCGCGATCACCGGGATCAAGAGCCGGTACGTCGTCGCGGCCGGCGGTTCGGTCCTGTTCGCTCTCGGACTGTTCCCCATCCTGGGCCGGCTGGTGGCCTCCGTGCCGCTGCCCGTCCTCGGCGGCGCCGGGATCGTGCTCTTCGGCTCGGTGGCCGCGAGCGGAATCCGCACCCTGTCCAAGGTGTCGTATGACGGCAACCTGAACCTGGTGATCGTCGCGGTGGCCCTCGGATTCGGCGTCATCCCGATCGCGGTGCCCGAGTTCTACTCGGCCTTCCCGGAGTGGGTGCACATCGTCTTCGACTCGGGCATCAGCGCGGCGAGCATCGTCGCGGTGTCGCTGAACATCCTGTTCAACGAGATCAAGGCAGGCAACCGGCCCACGCCGTCGGTGGTGTCGGCGGCGCCTCCCGTCGCCGTCCACCCCCCGGAGGTCACCGAGCACCCGGCCGGCACCGAGCGACCGGCGGACACCGAGCACCGGGCGGACACGGCGCGCACCTCCGCCGTGCGCAATGAGTGATCAGCCGTATCAGCCGACGCTGACGCAACTCCGCGCGTTCGCCGCGGTCGCCACCCACCTGCATTTCGGCTCCGCGGCATCGGATCTCGGGATCAGCCAGCCCACCCTCTCCCGGGCGCTGGCTGCTCTCGAGACCGGGCTGGGGGTCATCCTGATCGAGCGGAGCAGTCGCCGGACGATCCTGACGTCGACCGGCCGGCGACTGCTTCCGTACGCGCAGCGCACCCTCGACGCCACCGAAGAGTTCGTGGCCTCGGCCACCGTTATGGCGTCGCGGCGGGTCCGGACCCGGTGAGGGCGGGGACGCGGGCAGGCGTCCTCATCCCACCTCGGCCCGCAGCAGAGACGCCATCCGCGCGTCGAACGCCACGAACAGCACCCGCGGAATCCCCGCGTCCGAGTCACGCACGGCGCCGACTGCCTGCCGGACGGCGTCGTCCGCGGGCCAGCCGTACACCCCGGACGAGATCAACGGGAAGGCGACGGACTGCGCGCCGAGGTCGGCGGCCACCGCCAGGCTGGCGGTGTACGCGCTGCGCAGTGTGGCCGACCGATCGTCCGAAGCGGAGTAGACGGGGCCGACCGTGTGGATCACCCATCGGGCGGGCAACCGGCCCGCCGTCGTCGCGACCGCCTGTCCCGCCGGCAGTCCGTCCTGCAGCGAGGTGTCCCGTAGTTGCCGGCATTCGGCGAGGATCTCGGGGCCACCGGCCCGGTGGATGGCGCCGTCCACGCCACCGCCGCCGAGCAGTCCGGAGTTGGCGGCGTTGACGATCGCGTCGACCTCGACCGTCGTGATGTCACCCTGCACTACCTCGATGGTGGTCATGTGCCCATTATCGCCGCGAGCCCACCGCGACCCGCACGATCAGTCCGGCGACCAGCGCCCAGAATGCGGACCCGATGCCGAGGATGCTCACCCCCGAGGCGGCGATCAGGAACGTGACGACGGCACCCTCCCGTTCGCGGACGTCGTCGAGGGCGGAGGCCAGAGCCCCGCCGAGGGTGCCGAGGAGGGCGAGTCCGGCGACGGCCTCCACGACGCCCTCGGGCGCCGCGGCGATGAGGGTGGCGACCGCGGCGGAACACGCCGCGAGCACCAGGTACGCCCAGCCCGCCGTGAACGCCGCAACCCAGCGTTTCCGTGGGTCGGGATGCGCGGACGGCGCGGCGGCGAGGGCGGCGCTGATGGCGGCGAGGTTGATGGCATGCCCACCCGCGGGGGCGCCGACCAGAGTCCCGACGCCGGTCACCAGCATGGCCGGCCGCCACGGCACCCGGTATCCGAAGGAATTCATGACGGCGGTGCCGGGAATGTTCTGGGACGCCATCGTCACGATGTACAGCGGGATCGCGATCCCGACCATCGCCTGCCACGTCCACGCCGGTGCCGTGACGTCGAGCCTCGGCAGGAGTGCGCCCGTGTCGAGGGCGTCGCTGCCGGAGGCGAGACCGACCGCGATCACCATCGCGGCGGCCGCGAACGCGGC
>NZ_JBHUSF010000464.1:0-5014 GCF_042673295.1 Rhodococcus sp. NPDC057014 | reverse complement strand
CTTCTGCTCCTCCCACGTCGCGTACGCCTCACGCTGCCCCTGCAGCCCCGCGACGTTCCCGCGGGCGGCGTCGAGCTGGGCCTGCGCGGCCGCCCGGTTGCTCTCGATCTGCGCCTTCTTCGCCGCCTGGTCCTGCAACGCCGAGCGGGCGATCGCGATCGCCTGCTCGGCCAGCGACTTCTTCGACGCGGCCTGGTCGGCGGCCACGTCCGCCTGCTGCTTCGCCTCGCGCGCCGCGGAATCCTTGTTGGCCTGGGCGGTCCGGGCGCGCTGCAGGCCCTCGAGCACCGCGTTCTGGCTGGTGGCGAGGAGTTTCAGCACCTGCGCGCGGTCGAGGACGTCACCGGGGCCCTGGGCGCCCAGGTACGTCGAGATCGCGGACACGTTGGTGCCCTGCGTGTAGCTCGACCGGGCGTACTTGTCGAAGTCCTTCTGCGCCAGCTCGATCTGCGCTCCGGCGTCGCGCAACGCCTGCTGGGAGGCCCCGACCACGCTGGCGGCCAGATCGGCGGCGCTGCGGGCGTTCTGCAGATCGACCAGCGCGCGGTTCACGTCCTCGCGTTTGATGGCGACCTCGTTGTCGAGCTGGGCGAGTTGCTGATCCGCGGCGGCGACCTGGTTGATCAGTTCGCTGACCTGCCCGAGACCCGCCGACACCTGGGTCTGCGCCTGCGCGATGTCGGAGTCGGACGGGTTCGGCGGCGGGGGCGGCACCGCGGCGGCCAGTCCGGGTGTGCTGCCGACCAGCGCCCCGACGATGCCCAGTCCGATCAGGAGGCGCACGGCGCGAGCGCGCCTGCGGGAGAAGCTGCGGTGCCCCACTCCAGCTCGTGCTTGTCGCTTCACAACTCTCTCCCTCGGTTCTGCACCGATCGCGCAGGCCGCGCCGTGCTCGTCGTGGGGAGAAATTTGCGGCAGCCACACCTTCCGTGTTCCGGCGACACCGACATACGCCGGAACGCCGTCACTCTGGACGTCAATCACCAGCCTGCGACACTTCTTCCCCAAGAGCGCCAAATGCACCGTACGACACTTCCGGACTCTATGGAAACTTTAGTCACAAATAACACATGAGTAATTTGACCAGCGGAAATGTCGAACTGTGAATCGTCGGCGCCATTTACGCGCATCGACGCAGGCAGCGGCCGCACACGGGCGAATCGTGAAATTGCCGCCGAGTTATCCCGGGAATTCGGACGGCGTCAGGGCTTCTGTCGCTCGTACGTCGTGCCGGCGCCCGCGGCACCATTGCCCTTTTTCGCGGCGTCGCCGTCCTTCGAGCCGGACACCCGGCGCGACTTCGCGAAGAACGTCGCCGCCGACGCGATGACGACGATCGCCACGATGACGGCGGTGAACAGGGCCCACGGCGGCCCCGGCTCGATCACCTCGTCGACGAAGTGATTCGCGGAGACCACCGCGTCGCCGGTGTACGTGCGGTCCTGCCCCGACTCGAGCAGCACCCGGCTGATCGAATCGCTGTACGTGCCGACCCAGCTGGGGCTCAGCACCAGAACGGTGCCGCCCTCCTCCGCGCCGACCTCGGTCGCGAGGTCACGCAACTGCGAGTCGCGGCCGGGATCCTCGTCCAGCACCACGATGCTCAGCTTGATGCCGTGCTCGGCCGCGCGGTCGACGACGGCGGCGAGTTCACCGGTCTCGTCGGACGGTGCCGACACTCCGTCGTCGGACACGTCCGCGACCACGTCGGAGACGTCGATGTCTTCCGGAAGGTCCGTCGACAACGGGAGGGCCGAATGGACGGGAACCGTGACACGGGCAGGAAGTGCGGTGGCGATAGGGGCAGGCATCTCTCATCCGGGTGTGCTGTAGGAACGTAAGCCTCGCGTGAACACTACGTGAGGAGTCCCCGAAGTTCCGTTCCGCGCGGGTGCGTCCCTGCCGCGGTAGTGGAGAATCGCCGGGAGTACGGGCCCGTTTCCGCCCCGAATTCTCACAGGACAAGCGTACTGTTAGACTATCGGAGGTACCGCGGTAGGGGCCGATTCCGTCATCGCTAGCACGACAGCGCACACGGATCAGTCGTGCCCGCAGTGCCTGCAGCCGTCGACACAGCCCCGTCGGTGGCGACCCTCACATAGACGAGTGGAGCTGACGTGAGCACCAGTATTGATTCATTCGGAGCAAAGGGAACCCTCGAGGTCGGTGAGAACTCCTACGAGATCTTCCGACTCGCGGCCGTCCCCGGCACCGAGAAGTTGCCTTACTCCCTGAAGGTTCTCGCCGAGAACCTTCTCCGCACCGAAGACGGAGCCAACATCACCGCGGATCACATCCGCGCAATTGCAGGCTGGGATCCCTCGGCTCAGCCGAGCATCGAAATCCAGTTCACGCCGGCTCGCGTGATCATGCAGGACTTCACCGGCGTTCCCTGCGTCGTCGACCTCGCCACCATGCGTGAGGCTGTCACCACCCTCGGCGGCGACCCCAACAAGGTCAACCCGCTCTCCCCCGCCGACATGGTCATCGACCACTCGGTCATTCTCGACATCTTCGGCCAGGCCGATGCACTCGAGCGCAACGTGGACCTCGAATACGAGCGCAACGGCGAGCGTTACCAGTTCCTCCGCTGGGGCCAGGGCGCATTCGACGACTTCAAGGTCGTCCCCCCGGGAATGGGCATCGTTCACCAGGTCAACATCGAATACCTGGCACCGACCGTCATGGCACGCAACGGCCAGGCCTACCCCGACACCTGCGTCGGCACCGACTCGCATACCACCATGGTCAACGGCCTGGGCGTGCTGGGCTGGGGCGTCGGCGGCATCGAAGCCGAGGCAGCCATGCTCGGCCAGCCGGTCTCCATGCTCATCCCCCGCGTCGTCGGCTTCAAGCTCTCCGGGGAGATCAAGCCCGGCGTCACCGCGACCGACGTCGTGCTCACCGCCACCGAGATGCTCCGCAAGCACGGCGTGGTCGGCAAGTTCGTCGAGTTCTACGGCAAGGGTGTTGCCGAGGTTCCGCTCGCGAACCGCGCGACCCTGGGCAACATGAGCCCCGAATTCGGTTCCACCGCAGCGATCTTCCCGATCGACAGCGAGACGATCGACTACCTGCGCCTCACCGGCCGCAGCGACGAGCAGCTCGCCCTCGTCGAGGCCTACGCCAAGGAACAGGGCCTGTGGCACGATCCCGACAACGAGCCCGTCTTCTCCGAGTACATCGAGCTCGATCTGGGAACCGTCGTTCCCTCGATCGCCGGCCCGAAGCGTCCGCAGGACCGAATCCTGTTGTCGGAGTCGAAGACCGCGTTCCGCAAGGACATCCACAACTACGTGGAAGAGAACTATCCGACCGAGCACACTCAGCTCGACGAGGCCGTCGAGGAATCCTTCCCGGCGTCCGACCCCGCGGTTCTGTCGTTTGCCGATGACGGAGCAGTCGACGTTCTCTCCGCCGCCAACGGCGCAGAAGGCCGCCCGAGCAAGCCGGTTGTCGTCAAGTCCGACGCAGGCGAGTTCGTTCTCGACCACGGCGCCGTCGTCGTCGCCGGCATCACGTCCTGCACCAACACGTCCAACCCGTCGGTCATGCTCGGCGCGGCGCTGCTCGCGCGGAATGCCGTCGAGAAGGGCCTCGCCACCAAGCCGTGGGTCAAGACCAACATGGCACCCGGTTCACAGGTTGTCACCGACTACTACGAGAAGGCCGGCCTCTGGCCGTACCTCGAGAAGCTCGGCTACTACCTCGGCGGCTACGGATGCACCACGTGCATCGGCAACACCGGCCCGCTGCCCGAGGCAGTGTCCAAGGCCATCAACGACAACGACCTGTCGGTCACCGCGGTGCTCTCGGGCAACCGCAACTTCGAGGGACGCATCTCCCCCGACGTCAAGATGAACTACCTGGCCTCCCCGCCGCTCGTCATCGCCTACGGCCTTGCGGGAACCATGGACTTCGACTTCGAAACCGACTCGCTCGGCGACGACAGCGAGGGCAACCCCGTGTACCTGAAGGACATCTGGCCGTCCACGCAGGAGATCGAAGAGACCATCAAGACGGCGATCAGCCAGGACATGTTCCGCAAGTCCTACGCCACGATCTTCGCGGGCGACAGCCGCTGGCAGAACCTCTCCACCCCCGAGGGTGACACCTTCGAGTGGGACGAGAACTCGACCTACGTCCGCAAGGCTCCGTACTTCGACGGCATGCCGAAGGATCCGGCTCCGGTCAAGGACATCAAGGGCGCTCGCGTCCTCGCCCTGCTCGGCGACTCGGTCACCACCGACCACATCAGCCCGGCAGGCCCGATCAAGTCCGGCACCCCTGCCGCGCAGTACCTCGATTCCCACGGCGTCGAGCGCAAGGACTACAACTCGCTCGGCTCGCGTCGCGGTAACCACGAGGTGATGATCCGCGGAACGTTCGCGAACATCCGTCTGCGCAACCAGCTCCTCGACGACGTCTCCGGTGGCTACACCCGCGACTTCACCCAGGACGGCGGCCCGCAGGCCTTCATCTACGACGCGTCGCAGAACTACCAGAAGGCCGGCATCCCGCTGGTCGTCCTGGGCGGCAAGGAGTACGGCTCCGGATCGTCGCGCGACTGGGCCGCCAAGGGCACCAGCCTCCTCGGCGTCAAGGCCGTCATCACCGAGTCGTTCGAGCGCATCCACCGCTCCAACCTCATCGGCATGGGCGTCGTTCCGCTGCAGTTCCCGGCCGGCGAGTCGGCTGCGTCGCTGAAGCTCGACGGCACCGAGACCTTCGACATCGAAGGCGTCGAGAAGCTCAACGAGGGCGTCACCCCGAAGACCATGAAGGTCACGGCGACGCGTGAGAACGGCGAGAAGGTCGTGTTCGACGCAGTCGTACGCATCGATACCCCCGGTGAAGCGGATTACTACCGCAACGGCGGCATCCTGCAGTACGTGCTCCGCAACATGATCAAGGGCTAGGCGCTCTAGGCGCTCCGCGCCTGTGCGTGTTTCCGGCCCGAACCGGCACCGAGCGCGCACGACCACTTCGAGCGGAACTCACCGTCCCGAATGAC
>NZ_JBHUSF010000463.1:0-5048 GCF_042673295.1 Rhodococcus sp. NPDC057014 | reverse complement strand
GCTCTGGTGTGTGCGTAGCACCTGTGAGTACTTGTCAACCGCCCGCGGTTGACAAGTACTCACAGGTCGGGGGCCACGAACCCGGGGAGCCACCGCGTGAGGATCGCCATGTACGGCGCGTACGCGTCCAGTTGGGCGCAGATCCCCACCGAGCCGACGAGAACCCGGAAAATCATCAGATACTCGGCGGGCAGATTCAGTGCCCGGGCGGTGCGGAACTGCGCGCTGTTGAAGTCGGTCGCGGAACCCGCCGCCTTCTGCAGCCAGGCGCGGGTGAAGTGGAACGATTCGGTACGAATCGGATCGGTGACGGGACGCAGGTAGTCGGCGATCTCCTTGTCGGTCACCGTCCTGCCCGGCAGGACGAATCCGTTGGCGTGCAGCAACTCCGTCAGTTCGTCGAATTGTTCGTGGAGCGCCAGCCGGACCATCGCCCCGAGCACCGGTGGGAGTCCGTGCGGAAACGGTGCCGCGGCACCGAAATCGATGACCCCGAGGCGGCCGTCGCGGTGCAGCATGAAGTTACCCGGATGCGGGTCGCAGTGGAGCAGGCCGACGCGAGCGGGGGACGCGAAGTGGAACTCCGCGAGCAGTGCGCCGGCGGTGTTGCGTTCCTCTGCGGTGCCGTCGGCGATGATGGCCGACAGCGGTTTCGCCGACATCCATTCGGTGACCACCACCTTGGGTGCGCTGGCGACGACGTGCGGAATCGCGAACTGCGGGTCGCCGTCATACACCTTCGCGAAGCGGCGCTGATTGTTCGCCTCGATCCGGTAGTCGAGTTCTTCCTCGGTGCGGGCGGTGAATTCGTCGATGACCGGCCGCACGTCGACCCCCGGCATGACCGAGGCGAACAGACCCGCGAACCGTCCCAGTGTCTTCAGGTCGGCGCGCAGCGCTTCGTCTGCGCCGGGGTACTGGACCTTGACGGCCACGTCGCGGCCGTCGGCCCACACGGCGCGATGAACCTGGCCGATGCTGGCCGAGGCGGTCGGGGTGTCGTCGAACGACTGGAACCGCTCCCGCCACTTGGTGCCCAACTGCTGGTCGAGCATCCGGTGGACGGCCTTCGCGGGCAGCGGAGGTGCCTGCGCCTGCAGCTTGTTCAGCGATTCACGGTACGGTTCCGCGAACTCCTCGGGGATCGCCGCCTCCATGACACTGAGCGCCTGGCCCAGTTTCATGGCGCCGCCCTTGAGTTCGCCGAGTACGGCGAACAACTGCTCGGCGGCCTTCGCGCTCAGCTGGGCGTCGATCTCGTCCCTGTCGCCCCCGGTGAGTTTCCGGCCGAACCCCATCGCGGCACGTCCCGCGATCCCCAACGGGATGCTCGCGAGTTTCGCGGTGCGGGCAGAACTCCTGCGGGGGATGTCGGGCACCCCACCATCATGCATCATCACCGATGCCGGTTCGATTCGCCCACGGCGGGCGCCAGATACGTGCAGCTGCAACTCGCCTGCCTCGGCCAGTGCCGCGTCACCAGCCGGTGCGCCCCCAGATCGATCTCGAGCGTGGCGTCGAGACTGCTGGGCGGAGCGCCGCGCGGGGCGGACAGCACGGCCTCGAGCTGACCGAGCGCGACCGCGGCCGTGGCCATGATCACGGCCGGACTCGCGTGCCCGACCGTGCCGAGGAGCTGAGCGGACAGGTGCGGCCAGTCCTCGTCGTACGCGGAGCGGAGGAGATCGGCGCAGCGCAGACAACTCGTGTGGCCCGGCAGGACGAGCGGACCGACCACACCGCGGCCGTCCCGCAGCCGGACCTGCAGATGCGGTATCCCGTTCTGGACCAGGTCCGCAGCGAGACGAGGGTCCGCCACCAGGTCGTCCGCGAGCACGACACACAGGGCGTTCCACCGCCGGACGTCGCCGTCGGCGGAGTAGCGGAACGAGCGGGAGACCCGGACGCCGCCGTCGGTGAGCCCGGCGGACACCGCATCCGACAGCGGTCCGCGCCCGTGCACGCGGATGGTGATCGTGTCCGCGTCAGGCGACGTTCCTGCGACGTCGATCAGACCGGCGCGATCCAGATCGCCGAGCAGCTTCGACACATCCGTCGGGGCCAGGCCGTACCCGACGGCCGTCCACAGGATGTGCGGCCGCGTGTTCTTGCCGTCGAGCAGTCGGACGACGGCGAGGAGTTGCTCGGTCCGGATTCCGGGCGGCGGGGAGAGGACGAGTGCGCGCTCGGGATCCCAGCCGAACTGCACCCGCCCGTCGGGGCGGACGAGCACGGCGATCCGGGGATCGAGAGTGACACCGACGGGGTGCGGGTGCGAGATGGTCACACACCGAGGATTCCAGGCCACGACCGGTCGCCGGCCCGGAAAAGACGAGTTGTCCACAGGTCGAAACGTGCTCCGACCTGCGGACTTCCCGCTACCGACAAAGTGGTGCGATCAGGGGGTCACGACTCCGGTTCGTCGTCCTTGCCGGACTTGCCGCGTTCGGCCTCCTCGGCCCGCTCGCGGGCCTCCGTCGCCTCCAGCTGCGCCATCGGATTGTCGAAGTCGCCGCCGTCGCCGCCGCCGAGCACCCGCTCGACGAACGCGTCCGGACTGTCGAGGTCGGACGAGTCGGGGAGCAGGTCGGGGTGGGCCCACACGCCGTCACGGGCGTCGACGGTCGACTCGGACGTCAGGCGGGTCCACAGCTGCGCGGCTTCCCGGACCTTGCGCGGACGCAGTTCGAGTCCGACGAGCGTCGCGAACGTCTGCTCGGCGGGTCCGCCGGTCGCGCGCCTGCGGCGGAGCGTCTCGCTGAGGGCCGCGACGCCGGGGAGGCGGTCGTTCAGCGCCGACGCGACGACGACCTCGACCCAGCCCTCGATGAGGGCGAGCAGCGTCTCGAGTCGCTCGAGGGCCTGCTTCTGCTCGGGTGTGGTCTGCGGTTCGAACGCACCCTGCTGCAGGATGTTCTCGAGCTGCGACGGATCGGTCAGCGCGGACGGATCGAGCCCCTTCGCCATGTCCTCGATGGCGGAGAAGTCCATGGTGATGCCGCGGGCGTACTCCTCGACGGTGGCGAGGAGCCGCTGACGCAGCCACGGGACGTGGCTGTACAGGCGCTGGTAGGCGGCCTCACGTGCGGCGAGGAAGACGAGGATTTCCCGGTCGGGCTGTTCGAGCCCCTTGCTGAACCGCTCGACCGCGGCGGGAAGCAGTGCGCCCGTGCCGGCCGGACCGAGGGGGAGACCGATGTCGGTGGAGGTGAGCACCTCCTTCGACAGCTGGCCCAGCGCCTGGCCGAGCTGGGAGCCGAACGCGAGGCCACCCATCTGGCTCATCATGCCGAGCATGGGACCTGCCATCTGCTGTGCCTCTTCGGGCAGGCCCTGCACCCACATGCCCGAGACCTTCTCGGCCACCGGATCGCACAGCCGCTTCCACGTGTCGAGGGTGTTGTCGAGCCAGTCGTTGGGCGTCCACGCGACGGTCTTCGACGCGCCCGCAGGCAGCGTCGTCGCGGCGTCGAGCCACAGTTCGGCGAGCCGTGAGGCGTCGGCGATCGCCTCGGAGTTGCCCTGTGTGATCGGAGCGACCGATCCCATCTGCTGGCGGGCGAGCTTCTTCGCGATCTCGTAGTTGACCGGGCCGGTCTGCTCCCCGGACCCCATCGACGTGCCCATCCCGCTCAGCATCTGACCGAACTGGGTGAGCATCTGGCCGAGGGCGGCCGGGTCGAAGCCCCCGGCGGGGAAACCACCCGCCCCGAAACCGAAGTCGCCGGAACCGCCCGCGTTCTTGTCGCGGTCGGGCCCGTTCTGATCCCCCGTGTTCTTGTCACGATCGGGATCGTCGTCGGGTTTGGAGAAGCCGAAGGGCGGATTGCTCATGACTCAACGGTACAAGGCGCATGGTCCGGTGGCTGCCGACCGCGTCACGCTGACGGCGAACACGCGGACGGCCGACAGCGGTGCCCGCCGGTTCGCGCTCTACGCTGGTCCAGGTGAATCGACGGATCGTGACGCTTCTGGCTGCGCTGGCCCCGATCGTGGTACTCGGCATTCTCGGAACGGTGATCAAGGTGCCGTACGTGGCGCTCGGGCCGGGACCCACGTTCAACACCCTCGGCGAAGTCGGTGGTGAACAGGTCGTCGCCATCGAGGGAACGGACGTGGACGAGACCACCGGCCACCTCAACATGACGACGGTCGCCGTGCGCGACGACCTCAACGTGTTCGAAGCGTTCGGACTGTGGGCCAGCGGACGCCAGGGCATCGTGCCCCGCGAGGAGGTCTACCCGCCGGACAAGTCGAAGGACGAGGTCAAGCAGGAGAACGACGCCGACTTCCAGCAGTCGGAGGACAGCGCCGAACTCGCGGCGCTGCACTTCCTGGACGAGCCGGTGGACCTGCGGATCGCCAAGGTCGGTGAGGACGGCCCCTCCCAGGGGCTGCTGCGCGAAGGCGACGTGCTGGTCAGTGTCGACGGAAAGCCGGTGTCGACGGTCGGCGGCGTGCAGGAGGCGGTGGCCGACGTACCCCCGAACACCGAGGTGCCGATCGTGATCCGGCGTGACGGCGCCGAGACCACGGTGCGAGTGGTGCTCGGTGCCCGCCCGGACGACGAGGCCAAGGGCTACCTGGGGATCACACCGGAGGAGGTCCCGGACGTCCCGTTCACGATCGACTTCAACCTCGCCGACGTGGGCGGCCCCTCGGCGGGACTCATGTTCACGCTCGCGGTGATCGACAAACTCAGCCCGGGCGAACTCAACGGTGGCAAGTTCGTCGCAGGCACCGGCACGATCGACTCCGACGGCGACGTCGGCCCCATCGGCGGGATCAAGTACAAGTTGATCGCCGCGTCCGAGGCGGGCGCCGAGACGTTCCTCGTGCCGGCGAAGAACTGCGACGAGGCCCGCCAGGGCGCACCCGACGGGCTCCGGCTGGTGAAGGTCGAGAACCTCGACGGCGCCGTCGACGCACTCGAGGCCGTCAACTCCGGAGCCGACGCGCCGCACAGCTGATTGCGGCGCGGCCGGTTGCCGGCGACCCCGTCAGTCGTCTTCGGGCGCGTCGGGGGTGGCGTACAGCGCCCGGAAGAG
>NZ_JBHUSF010000462.1:0-5120 GCF_042673295.1 Rhodococcus sp. NPDC057014 | reverse complement strand
GCGATGGCGGGCGCCGCCCCGACATCACCGTTCGCCATCGCCTCCACCGTGATCGAGGGTGTCGGCAAACCGATGATCTCCACCGTCACCGACGGTGTCGGCGACCTGGTGTCGGCGAGCACCCGGGCGGCCAGTGCCTCCGCGTCCGATCTCCCCGCCGACACCGTCGCGGCGAAATCCGGCGTCACCGCGGCACACGGGGCCGCGGGCGGAGTTCCCGGCGCGGTGGGCACGGCCGGCGGCGCGGGCATCGGCCTGTACGGCGGCAGCGCCTCGGCGGGAAGCGGTTCGGTACCCCGCGGAGCGGTTTCCGGGGCGATCGTGCCCCCGGCGACCGCGACCCCGACGACACCGGGCACCGCTCCGGTACCCGGCGCCACTCCGGCCGCCTCGTCCCCTCTCGCACCGGGCGGGGCAATGGGCGGGACCGGCATGGCGGGCGCCGGGCGCGGCGGCGACGAACAGCTGAGCGGCCGGTCCACTCCGAGCTACCTCGTCAACGCCGGCGAGAACAACGCGTTCGCCGGCGACCTGCCGATGGTCGCGCCCGCCGTGATCGGCGGCGAGGATCTCGACGACGCCGCGTTCGGCGATCGGCTGATCATTCAGTCGAGCAGTGCCGCCACCTCGTGATCGGTGAGCGTGGTGGTGGGCACGCGGCCCTCCGAACGCACCAGTTCCACGGCCCGGAACAACGCGCGTTCGGGCAGGGCCGCGCCACGCGCTTCCGCGCGGAGTTGCTCGATGAGGACCGACGCAATCGCGGCGGCCGGCACGAGTTCGCTGGTCGTCAGGGCGTCGGCGAGCCGGCGGAGCCCGAGGATCTCGAGTTCCCGGCCGCCGTCCGTCGTGTAGAGGGCGAGCGGAACCGCGAGGCTCCCGTCGGGATCCGTGATCCGCACGCTCACCTCACTGACCCGGGCCGAACGGACCACCAGTTCCGCGGCGACCGCGCGGGTGACGTCGACGTGCCGGCTGCGCAGTCCGCCCGTCGACCGGATCCGCCCGGCCTGCAGCGTGATGCGACGCCGCAACGTGAGGAGCGCGGACGCGGCGGTCGGGACGGCGATCACGGCCCCGACCGTCACACCGACCCACACCGGACCGAAGAACCCGACGACGACGCCGACCACGACACCGATCAGCACGGCGATCGCCGCGACCTTCTTGAGCCGCGGTGCGATCAACGCGATCGGGACGAGATCGAGCGACACCGGCGCGGTGTCGTCAGGCGCCAAGGATGGCTCCGACGCGCGCGACAACATCCGCCGACGACACCGATTCCTGATCGCCGGTGGCGAGATTCTTGATTCCCACCGTGCCCTCGGCGATGTCGCGGTCGCCGAGCACCAGCGCCAGCGCGGCGCCGGACCGGTCGGCGGCCTTCATCGCGCCCTTCACGCCGCGGTTGCCGTACGCGAGATCGACTCGAATTCCCTGGGCGCGCAACTGCTGCGCGATCACCACCAGTTTCGCCTTCGCGTCCTCGCCCAGCGGGACGCCGAAGACGTCGCAGCGGGCCGTCGAGCCCGCGGTCTTGCCTTCCGCGGCGAGCGCGAGGACGGTGCGGTCGACACCGAGCCCGAAACCGATGCCGGACAACGGCTGACCACCCAACTGGGCCATCAGACCGTCGTACCGTCCGCCGCCGCCGATACCCGACTGCGCGCCGAGACCGTCGTGGACGAACTCGAACGTCGTCTTCGTGTAGTAGTCGAGGCCGCGGACCATCCGCGGGTTGACCACGTACGGCACCCCCAGCGCGTCGAGGTGCGCGAGCACCTCGTCGAAGTGCGCCTTCGCCGTGTCCGAGAGGTGATCGAGCATGAGCGGGGCGTCCGCCGTCATCTCGCGCACCTCCTTGCGCTTGTCGTCGAGCACCCGCAGCGGGTTGATCTCCGCCCGCCGACGGGTCTCCTCGTCGAGGGGGAGCGCGAACAGGAACTCCTGCAACCGTTCCCGGTATTGCGGACGGCACGTGTCGTCGCCGAGGGACGTGATCTCCAGCCGGAAACCCTCGAGACCGAGGCCGCGGAAACCGGCGTCGGCGACCGCGATGACCTCGGCGTCGAGTGCCGGGTCGTCGACGCCGATGGCCTCCACCCCGACCTGCTGCAGCTGGCGATACCGGCCGGCCTGCGGCCGCTCGTAACGGAAGAACGGGCCGGCGTAGCTCAGCTTCACCGGCAGCTGGCCGCGGTCCAGGCCGTGCTCGATCACGGCCCGCATGACGCCCGCGGTGCCCTCGGGCCGCAGTGTCACCGAACGATCACCGCGGTCGGCGAACGTGTACATCTCCTTGCTGACGACGTCGGTGGACTCACCGACACCCCGAGCGAACAACGCGGTGTCCTCGAAGATGGGCAGTTCGATGTGGCCGTATCCGGCCAGACGCGCAGCGCGCGTGAGTCCGTCACGGACCGCGACGAACTCGGACGACTGCGGCGGGACGTAATCGGGGACGCCCTTGGGGGCGGAGAAGGTGCTGGCTTTGCTCACTGTCGTTACTTTTCCTTATTTCGATCCCGGGAGTCCAACGAGAAACGGGTTCGACCCACGTTCGGCGCCGACGGTGCTCGACCCACCGTGCCCGGGGAGGACCGCCGTGTCGTCGGCGAGGACCAGAAGCTTGTCGGCGATCGACTGCAGCAACTGTTCGTGGTTGCCGCCGGGCAGGTCGCTGCGGCCGATCGATCCCTGGAACAGCGTGTCACCGGTGAGGGCGATCTCGACGGGGCCGTTCTCGGTGTCGACCCGGGTCCGGAAGACGACGGACCCCTGCGTGTGCCCCGGCGTGTGATCGACGGCGAACGACATCCCGGCCTGTTCGAGCACGTCGCCGTCGGCCAGTTCGATGACCTCGCCGGGCTCGACGAACGTCATGCCCTCGATGAACGGTTTCATCGTCGGGCCGATGCCGCGGCCGGGGTCCGACAGCATGTACCGGTCCTCGGGGTGGATGTACGCGGGGATCCCGAACTTCTCGCACACGTCGTAGGCGTTCCAGACGTGGTCGAGATGACCGTGGGTCAGCAGCACCGCCGTCGGGGTCAGATTCGACTGGTCCAGGAACTCGAACAGCGGTTCGGCGGCGTCCTGTCCTGGGTCGACGACGACGCACTCCGGGGCGTCGTCCTGGGCGAGGATGTAGCAGTTGGTCTGAAACATCCCGGCCGGGAATCCTGTGACGAGCACGCGCGACGCTCCTGTTCGAGTGGTCCTTGCAGTCGCTACAGCCTAAGCCGCCGCCCCGCCAGGATGTTCTCAGGTTCGGATGGCAGACTCTGGAGGTCGTGTGCCGGGGGCAGTTCGCACCGGCCACCTGCCCTATCGACCGACTTCCAGCCAGACCGACACGGGAGGACCACCGCAGTGCCGAGCAACGAGCAGCGCCGGGAAGCAGCGAAACGAAAGCTCGAGCGTCAGCTCGAACGCCGCGCCGACAGAGCACGCAAGCGTAAGCAGCTGACCATCGCCGGTTCGGTGCTCGGTGTCGTGCTCGTGGTCGCCGCCGGCGCCGTCGTCTTCTCCCTCACCCGCGGCGACGACGAGGCGACGGAGGCATCGGCGGCGGAGTCGGTGACGGCATCACCGCAGTCGCCCGGTGTGATGCCCGCAGGCCGGTCCGAACCGCTGCCCGAGAAGGTGTCGTGCACGTACACCCCCGACGGTCAGCCGCCGGCGAAGCAGGTGAACCCGCCGCGCACCGACGAGATCGACACCACGCTCCGCGAAGTCAGCGTCAGCATGCAGACGACGCAGGGCAATATCGGCCTGGTCCTGGACAACGCCGACTCCCCCTGCACGGTCAACAACTTCCTGAGCCTGGCGAGCCAGAACTACTTCGACAACACCCCCTGCCACCGGCTCGTCACGTCCGAGGGACTGAAGGTCCTGCAGTGCGGCGATCCCACCGGCGCGGGCACCGGCGGACCGGGCTACGGGTTCGCCAACGAATTCCCCACCGACCAGTACGAGGCGTCCGACCCGTCGCTGCAGGTTCCGGTGACGTACCCGCGCGGCACCATCGCGATGGCCAACAGCGGTCAGCCCGACAGCAACGGCAGCCAATTCTTCCTCGTCTACGCCGACTCGCAGCTGCCCCCGCAGTACACCGCGTTCGGAAAGGTCGACGAGACCGGTCTCGCGACCATCGAGAAGGTCGCGGCGGCCGGCGACGACGGATCGATGCAGGCCGGCGGCGGCAAGCCCAACCTGCCGATCGACATCACGTCCGTCCGGATGGACTGACGTCTCGTGTGAGGATGGACCGATGAAACGCACCTCGATTCTCGTCGCAGGCGTGAGCCTCGCGGTCCTCCTCGCCGGCTGTTCGGATTCGTCCGACTCCGGCGGCTCGTCGACCGGCACCTCGTCGAAGGCGGCCGCCACGAGCGCGGCGGAGCAGTCGCTCGATCTGTCCAGGTTCGGCACGCTCCCCGCGGTCCCGGCTCCCGCCGGGGCCACCGTGGACTGCACGTACCCGGCGGGGCGGCCCGCCGTCAAGGACGTCACCCCGCCGCCCACGTCCGGTGTGTCCACGGTGGGCACGGTTCCTGTGGATCTCCAGACCAGCGCCGGACCGATCGGGCTGGTCCTGGACCGCGCCGAGGCCCCGTGCACGGTGAACAGCTTCACCAGCCTGGCCCAGCAGGGATACTTCGACGACACCCCCTGCCACCGGCTGACGACCGAAGTGGGTCTGCAGGTGCTGCAGTGCGGCGACCCGAGCGGGGCGGGCACCGGCGGCCCGGGCTACGGATTCGACACGGAGTACCCGGAGACCGCGTTCGCGCCGAACGATCCGGCACTCGCGAATCCGGTGGTCTACCCCCGCGGCACCGTCGCGATGGCCAACAGCGGGCAGCCCGGCAGCAACGGCAGCCAGTTCTTCCTCGTCTACGCCGACTCGGTGCTCCCGCCCAACTACACCGTCTTCGGGTCGATCTCCGAGGAGGGCCTCGCGACCGTCGAGAAGATCGCGGCGGACGGCGACGACGGATCCATGTCCGCAGGCGGCGGCAAGCCGAACACCCCGGTGCAGATCGAGACCGCGAAGGTCGGCTGACCCCTGCCGGCTGCCCACTCCCCGGATGCACGAACGGGACGGTCGTTCGATC
>NZ_JBHUSF010000461.1:0-5132 GCF_042673295.1 Rhodococcus sp. NPDC057014 | reverse complement strand
CCGCTACGAGCGCCACGGCGAACACTTCGCCGGTTTCCTCCACCTCGCCGCCGCACTCACCTGCTTCAAGAAACTCCCCACATGAGACACCCTCTTAGCGGGTGCGTTCGTGTGAGCGCCCGTTGGCTGTTCGATGCCTGGTGGATGGGCTGCGGTGGTGCAGTGGCCGGTGGGCGCGCAGGACCACGTCGTGGGTGTGGTGTGCGCCCGCGCCACCGCTGATCGAGCGTTCCCGCACTTCGTTGACGTCGGTGTGCCAGCTGTCATCGAGTAGCGCTGCCACGTCACCGGGTGTGACCCAGTCGTCGGGTTCGAAGCCGTGCTCGCGTGCCGCGGCTGCGTCGCGGATGTCGTGGTGCACGACCAGCAGGGTGCCGCCCGGTGCGACGGCGGAGATCAGCGCGCGTTCGGCGGCACGGTCGGCGGTTCTGCGCAGGGCGGGGTACTGGGCTGAGACCAGGTCGAAACCACCGGCGGGTAACTCGGCATCGAGCAGTCCGCTCAGCACCCAGGTGATGTCCACGTCTTCACTGTCCCCGTGGGCCCGGGCCCGGTCGAGGGCGATGCGCGAAACGTCCAGCGCGGTGACGGCCCATCCCTGGCGGGCGAGCCAGAGTGCGTCGGCGCCTTCACCGCAGCCGACGTCGAGGGCGCGTCCCGGGCGTGCGCCGGTCATCTCGTCGACGAGTGCGCCGTTGGGTTCTCCGCTCCACACGCGGTCGCTCTCGCTGTAGCGCGCATCCCATTCGTCCGCCTCGCTTGATGTCGTCGTGACCTCGGTGGCCTCGCCTGCTTCGTCCATGTCAACACAGTGCAACAGCACCGGCGGTTTCGGCGAGATTTCTTGCCGTATCGGCAAGAAGTGCCGCTGGCGCGGTACCGCCCGTGAGTACTTCTTAACCGCCCGACGTTAATAAGTACTCACGGGCCGAAGGCGCACCGGAAGTTCATGCACGCCATAGATGTTCATGTCGGTCCTGAGCCTCACCTCGCCCGCCGGGACGGCGAGCTGGAGATTCGGGAAGCGGCGCAGCAGTCCCGCGAAGCCGGCGCGCATCTCGAGGCGCGCCAGTTGCTGGCCCAGGCACAGGTGGACGCCGTGGCCGAAGGACAGCTGACCGCGGGCTTTGCGGTGGATGTCCAAGGTGTCGGGGTTGTCGAAACGCAGGGGGTCGCGGTTGGCGGCCAGCAAGGAGACGACGACGGTCGATCCCTGCCCGATCGTTTCGCCGCCGAGTTCGATGTCCTCCGTGGCGTAGCGGTAGAAGATGTCGGCGACGGCAAGGTAGCGCATGAGTTCCTCGACGGCATCGGGCATCAGGTCCGGATCGGCGCGGAGTTCGGCCAGCTGCTCGGGGTGCTCGAGGAGCGCGAAGGCGCCCAGCGCCAGCATGTTGGCGGTCGTCTCGTGGCCCGCGAGCAGCAGCAGGAACGCGATGCCGATCAACTCCTCGACGGTGAGGTCGTCGTCGCGGGCCAGGTCGGACAGGATGTCCTCGCCGGGCGCGGCGCGTTTGACCGCGACCAGTTCGGCCAGGTACGCCGTCAGCGCGCCGTACGCGGCCATCTTCTCGTCGAGCCCCTGGTCCTTGATCAGGAACTTGGCCGTGTTGACCTGGAAGGTCTCCCGGTCCTCGTAGGGGACGCCGAGCAATTCGCAGATCACCAGTGACGGCACCGGCAGTGCGAATTCCTTGACCAGGTCGACCGGCTGGGTCAGGTGCTCCATCTCGTCCAGTTGCCGCTCCACGACGTCGACGATGTGCTCCTCGAGCTGCTTCATGCGTCGCACGGTGAAGGCACCGGTGAGCTTGCGACGCAACCGGGTGTGGTCCGGCGGGTCCATCGCGATGAACAACCCCGGTACCTGCGGGGACGGCTCGGTGGCGACGGGCATGCCGGGCGTCTCGTACGGCACGTGCAGGATGCCGATGTCCGGGCGGGAGCTGAACCGGGTGTCGGCCAGAAGCCGGCGGACCGCGTCGTAGCCGGTGACGAGCCAGCCCTCGTGACCGTCGGGGAAGATCAGGGGGCTGACGGGTCGCGCGTCGCGCAGCCGGGTGATTGCGCTGGGCGGATCGAACGGGCCGGCGTCGCGATCCATGGGGAGGCCGTGCGGGACGGGAACGGCTCGGCTCATCGGAAGTCCTTCGCATGCCGGGTGAGTGTGCTTGACGGTCATGGGTTTTCCCTCTCTCCGGGGCTGGAAATGGATCAGGAACGGTGGATCGTGATGCCGCCGAACGAGGTGTGCGCACGCACCTCGGCGGTCCTGTCGGACGCGGCGGGCCGGGTGATGTCGTCCAACGCGTTGTGCACCCGCCCGAACTTGGACTTCACGTCCAGCCGTGCGGCGGTACCCTCGGCGATGCCGATCTCCAGATCGCCCATCGCGGTCCCGACCTCGACCGAGCCGTGGGCGACCTCGGCGATGCGAATGTTGCCGTTGGCCGTCTTCGCCTCGACACTCGCGCCTGCCCGGTCGACGGAGATGGCGCCGTTCGCCGAGCGCACCCGGACGTCCCCGGTGACGGCGTCGATGGTGGTGTCGCCGTTGGAGTTCTTCACGACCACGGAGCCCGCGGTCTCGCCGATGCGGATCTTCCCGGAGCCGGTGCGGATCTCGGCGTCGCCCGCGACGCCGGCCGCGGTGACGTCACCGGCCGCGGTGTTCACGCGCAGGGAACCGGTGTGCTCGAGCCGGACGTTGCCGGCGGAGGTCTTGATCGTGCACTCCCCGAGGCGGCCCGTGCCGCTGAGGTTTCCCACCTGTAGCGAACTGGATACCTTTGAACCGCTGGGCAATTCGATGGACACGTTCACCGACCTGGTCTTGCGGGAGAAGTCGAGGGCGCGCGCCTTCGGTCCCGTGACCTGAAGAACACCGTCCGTGTAGTCGACGCGGACCTGCTGGGCGGCCCGGACGTCCGACTCGTCGGATTCGTCGCTCGGAAGCACGTCGACGACGGTGTCGGTCCGGTCGCTCGCGGTGATCCACACATTGCCGGCGCCGAGGCCGAGCGTTACGGAAATCGGTTCGGGTGTCTCGAAATTGGGCATGGTTGTCCCCTTCGTCGTGGGTGGGTGTACGTCCCGCAGGTCGGGGACGTGATGTAGCGGATGCACCGACCGCATCCTCGATCGGCTCAGCAGCCCGTGCGGTCGCGATGTCTCGCATACGAGATCAAGTGCATGGCACCACTATGGCACCACGATGGCATCAATGCAAGGGCCTAGTTGGCTCACGGAGGGCGTAGGGCGGCACCACACAGTGGTTGTCGAATGAAAAACTGCTGTTCAGGAAGCTGGTGCGTGGATCGGCGACGACTGCGGAGAATGTCCTCGGAAGGCCCGGCGGCTACTGTCCGGGATCGGGTCGTGCCTGCAGAGTCGGCGCCGCGGCGGCCAGCAGCGCGTCGCGGTCGCGGTTCAACGGGGGATAGATGCGCTCGGTGTTGATGGTGACCTTCGTGGCTTTGGCCTGCGCGCCGCGCGTCACCACCTGGCGATCCCACCCCTCGGTGTACACCGCGCCGGCCGGTCCGAGGTCGAGAATCGTGGCGTACCAGGGGATACGGAGCGGCAACATCGGCTCCCCGAGCAGATCGCCGACGACGTTGTAGCCCGCGTAGCGGCCCATCGGGCGCCCGTGCTGGCACGACATCACCGACAGGTGGCCCTCGTCCACCCGCGCCGCGGCGACGTCACCGGCGGCGAACACGCCGGGCGAGCCGATCACGCGCAGATAGTCGTCGACCGGCAGGCGGCCGAGCCGGTCGCGTTCGGCATCGAATTGTGCGGTCAGCGGGTTCGCGCGCATGCCCGCACACCAGACGACGGTCGCGGCGGCCAGCACCTCGCCGGTGGAGAGTGTCACGCCGTGCTCGTCGACGGCTGCGATGCCGACACCGGTCATCGTCTCGACGCCGTTCTCGGACAACCCCGCTTCGATCACCGGTCGAGCCGAGTCCCCCATGTCGGAACCGACGTGGGGGTTGTGGTCGATCAGCACCACCCGCGGTTCGGCGTGGCAGGCCTTCGCGAGCATTCCGGGCAACTCGGATGCCGTTTCGATGCCGGTGAGTCCGGCGCCGACCACCACCGCGGTCGCCGCGCCCACGCCCGCTCGGCCGTTGGACAGCGTGGCCAGGTGGCGCTGAAGCTTCATCGCGCCGTCGTACGTGTCCACGTCGAAGCCGAATTCCCGCAGGCCGGGAATGTCGGGCTTCGCCACTCGACTGCCCAGCGCCAGGACCAGGCGGTCGTACCGCTGCGTGCCCCCTGCCCCGTCGCCCGAGACGGTGACGGTGACGGTGCGCGCCGCGGTGTCGATCGCCGTCACCTCGGCGGCGATGTGCCCGACGCCGACGGGGTCGAGCAGGTCGCTCAGCGGGATGCGGCACGCGCTCAGGTCCGCCTCGTAGTTGCGGACCCGGATGTCGTGGAAGGGCTTCGCGCTGATCACCGTGACATCGACGGTGCCTGCTGCGCCGAGTTCGTCGAGCCGCCGCGCGGCTCCCAGTGCGGCCCACACACCGGCGAACCCCGAGCCGAGGACGAGGACGCGATCGGAATCGGTCACCCCGCCATCGTGCCAGGTCTACGCCGCGACGACTGCCGGATCGCGATCATTCGCCGAACAACGCCCGCTCGTCGGCGACGTCGTATTCGGCCACCGACGCCGTGAGCATCGCCGCGCCCTGCTCGTCGCTGGGGCCGCTGCTGCGGAAGGCGTCGACCGCCGCCTGCGACCCCCAGCGCTCGAAGATGTTGATGCGGCCGGGGTCGATCAGGTCGGCGGAGATGGCGAAGTCGAGGCAGCCGGCCGCGCCGCGGGCCTGTTCGACGACGCTCACGCAGCCTGCGAGGTACGCCTCGCGCTGGTCCGGTTCGACGGTGATGTGCCCTGCGACGATGACCATGGCTTCGCTCCCAGTTCGGGACAGTCGGACGCTTGGTCCGTAATCGGGGTGGTTCCGGGGGCGCGGAATATCTCCGAGGACGGTACTGTTGAACCCGTCGACGGTGTCGGACATACCCCGGGTACCACATTAAAATTGTCGCCGAGAGCGACCACTTGCCGAGAGGCGATATGACGGCACCGTCGCAGAAGCCGCCGGCACCTTCGGGTG
>NZ_JBHUSF010000460.1:0-5221 GCF_042673295.1 Rhodococcus sp. NPDC057014 | reverse complement strand
GGTCTGAGTGGCCACCAACCGGGCCGGGACCCGTTGCGTTCGGTCGGGCGGGCCTCAGTACGTTCATAATGGCTAGCGCCGTCAGTTCAGTCGTTTCGGTTTCGATCGGTTCTAGCCGTCGCAATCCGGACCGATTCACGGAAGCGGATCCACTCCCTCGCTGGGACAGAATGCCATGAGTAGCTTGGACAGGGCGACGGGGACAGAGCCATCGGTGGACCTCAGATCCCGCCGAGTGCCCTGTACGTCGGAGCCGCGCCGCTCAGCCCAAATTCCATCACTCCACGGACGCCTACCTCCGGAGTTGCAGCAACGGGCAGGACCCGTCACGAATGCGATGCACCTCACCCTCACGAAGCGTGCTAACAAGTGGGAACACGAACGGTCTTGGTTTACGGGCGTACGAAATTCGAACCCCGATTCTCTCGTGCAGAGAATCTCCACTCCCCGGATTGGCTCTGGCTCAGGGAGTCATGGTAACGGCCAGCCCGGATTGCCACTCCCCCAATATCGGTCGCCCTCATCACCAGATAATCGGAAATTGCAGTCGCAATTCCGTTTTCGATATCGATGATCGAATTGAAAGTCAGGTGTTTGATTCCATCAGGCACAGGCCACGACGCGACCAGATCTCGAATCTCGTTCATCCCGCTGTACACAACCCCCGCGACTGTCCACTGTGCGTCTGGATGAAAGAGGTTGACGGCCTCCTCGTAATCGCCGTCGTCCATCAACTGGCAATACGCAGCAAGCGTGCGACGCACACCCTCAATGTCATTCGTGACCATATAGATCCTCCTCAAGAATTTGGCTGAAAGGGCTTAATTCTCTACTCAGCCGCAGAGCTGAACCACTCAGGCATCCATCGGCAATATCCGACCGAGCGGGAGTTTGCCGAACCTGACATTGGCCAACACGGCTCAAGGGCTTGGCGGCGGGCCGGACACGCAACCGCTCCATCAACGATGGATGGCTGGTCACATACTGCCCGCCAAGCGGATGGCAGGCAAGACGTTTCGTCGCATTAGCTCCCGGCTCTAGACTGCTTCAACGCTTCACTTCACGCCAGGCTTTGTAATGCTGGCGGAGGTCCGCACCGGCAGACGTCTAGGCCCTACTACTCGCCTTCATACTGAGCTCTGACGCCCCCTAGCCGCATCCTGTGACGTAGGCTATAGTCTGGTAACTAATGACTGTTAATTAGGAGTATTCGTGATTCACACTGATCTCATCGACACCGTCCCGAAACTTCTCACCCGCCAAGCCAGGGAACGCCCCGACAAGATCGCCTTCCACGACGTTCGTCAGCATGTAACCTACGCCGACCTGAATACTCGTACGGCTCGACTCGCTGGTCACCTACTCGACCTCGGCCTAGCACCCCAAGAGCGATTCCTGATGTATCTGAACAACTCCATCGAGGTCGTCGAGGGCTACCTGGCGGCGCCACGGGCGGGAGTTGTCGCGGTGTGCGCGAACCCCACCGCGACTCAGCCGGAACTTACCTACATCGCCGAGAATTCTGGCGCACGGATATTGGTCACCGATGAGGCTCATTTCGAGGTTGCCCTCCAAACCGCACAGGACGTTCCAGGCCTGACAACAGTGATCGTCACCGGAGCTTGCACTCCCCCCACTGACCCACCGACTGACATCACGCTCATCTCTTACGACGATTTGCTCCGGCGCGACTCCACGGCGCTGGCTCCAGACAAGACCAGCTTGGACGAGTGGACATGGATGCTGTACACAAGCGGTACAACTGGACGTCCGAAGGGAGTTCAGTTGTCCCAAAGGGGCTGTCTTTGGGTGGTTGCAGCATGCTGGGTACCGATTGTCGGCCTCAGCGCCGACGATCATCTGCTGTCGTATCTTCCACTCTTCCACTCGTACGCGCTGGTGCTCTCCATCATTGGCGTGGCCGCAGTTGGTGCTACCGCGACATTGCTACCAAAGTTCTCACCACGAGACGTTAGGGTGCGGTTGGCATCCGAGGGCGTGACCTTGCTTCCTGGTGTCCCGACTATGTTCCAGTACCTGATCAATACCCGCGAGCCGCAGGAAAGCCTGGATGCGCCGAAGCTTCGGCTTTGCATCTCGGCGGGAGCCATCATGTCCAGCGCACTGAACCAGGAGTTCGAGCAGTACGCAGAGGTACCCTTGCTTGACGGTTACGGCATCACCGAGACCTCCACAATGGTGACGATGAACGCTCCGACCGGCGGACGTGTTCCCGGCTCTTGCGGCGTACCGGTGCCCGGAATCTCGGTTCGGTTCGTCGGCCCCAACGGCGTCGACGTTTCATACGGGGACGAGGGTGAGCTGTGGGTGCAGGGGCCTAACGTGATGCTCGGCTACCATGCGCTGCCGGATGCCACTGCTGCAGCGATGGACAACGGCTGGTATCGCACCGGCGATCTCGGACGACGCGACCGAAACGGCTTTATCTCGATCACCGGCAGAGTGAAGGAACTGATTATTCGAGCCGGTGAAAATGTCGCGCCAGCTGAGGTGGAGGAGGTCATCCTCGCCTGCAGCGGCGTCGACGACGCGGCTGTGGTGGGTGCACCCCATCACGACTTGGGCGAGGTGCCAGTGGCATTCGTCGTACCTACGAGTGGTCATGAGCTCGACCACGAGCACATTCTGGCTTTCTGTCGGGAGAACCTAGCCTATTTCAAGGTGCCCGAGCAGATCATCGAAGTTCGTCAGATCCCCAGGACCCCGTCAGGAAAAATCCGGCGCTTCGAGCTCAAGCCCCAGATCAGCGCCTCGCCATCTACCTCATCGAGCTGAGCCACAGAACCCGCGGGCGCAGCCGGTCCGCCCCAGAAAGGACGAGAGGTGAAGATCGCAGGTGCAGTGCTGGAGCTGATCGGTAACTCAACCCCCTACCCCGAGAGTGATCCGTTGACCGTGTGCGAACTTGAACTCGCGCCCTCCGGGGTCACGCAAAGCCTTGATACGAATAGAAGCAGCACGCATTTGCTACTCGGACCTGCCTGTTGTCGACGGGGCGGTCGGATTGACTCACCATGAGCGAGTAATGCACGGGCTTCGCTCAAAACGGACTGGTTCGCAGTACTTCGCCCACGCAAACGCGGAATACCCGTTTTGGCCAATCTCTAGTATCACCATCAAAGACTGCACGTGGTATGCCAAATAACGTAGGAGAGTTTAGAGGCATGAGTCAGAAAATAATTGTTGAGCAGGACGTAACCATTCCACTAAGGGATGGAACGCACACGAAAGCGGACATTTTTCGACTGGATGATGACGTTCGTCGGCCTGTTATTCTGCAACGGTCGATCTACGGAAAACAGGGATACATGGAGCACGCGTATGCGGGCCCGATGAATATCGTCAGGGCCGGGTACGTCTATGTTTCGCAGGACTGTCGCGGTTGCGGCGAGTCAGACGGCTACCTTGAATTCTTCTTCCAGGAGCAAGAGGACGGGTACGATTCCGTCGAGTGGGCAGCGGAACAGCCGTGGTCGAACGGGAAGGTTGGGATCGTCGGCAATTCCGCCCTGACGATGACCGCGCTTCAGGCAGTCGCGGCGCAGCCACCTTCGTTGGCTGCAGCTTTCGTCGTCGACGGCCACACCGATATGGAGACGTGGACGAAGCGGGGGGGCGTTCCGTCCGAGGTATACTTCGGAGCTCAGTTCATCCCACACATGGTCGCGCTCAACAACCTGAAGCGCCTCGATCTGGACGCGGACGGGCGCGCCGAACTAGAGCGGAACGTGGCGAGTGCGCTCAGCGCAACCAGGGAAGACCTTCTGCACCTCCCCGTGTTGGACTTCGAGGGGCTACAGGATGACCACGTCACTTCCGGATTACACCGCATCTTCCTGGCCGAGCCAACAGATCCTCTCTGGAAAAAGGACTCGACTGCGCTAGGAAAGGAACCTCAACGGGCGCGCGTGCCGATCAAAGCCGTCGCGGGCCTCTACGCACCATTCGTGGGATCGATGGCAAACGTGTGGCGCGCCAATCCGGACATCGGGCATGAACTTATTATCGGGCCCTGGGGCCACTTTGGCACCGTGGGTGCCCCAACTGGCGTTCGAAACTACTTGGAAGCGCCAGCCGGCGGACGCAAGGCATGGTGGTCTGCGATGATCGCCTGGTTCGATCAGTGGCTGAAGGATGAACCCTCACCAGAGGGATCGCGACGATCCAAGTTGTACTACTTCTTGCCAGGCGAGAATCGGTGGGCAGCGTCGTACACGTGGCCACCATCTGGATCTGATCTCGACCTCTTCCTCAACGGTGCCAGCTCGAGCGCGATGTCTTCCGACAGCCGAGTAGGGGCACTCGATTTCGAATCGGCGACTGAATCTGCGAGTCACACATATATTTACGACCCTGCCAATCCCGCGCCTACCGTCGGCGGTGTGGTAATCGATATCGGACAGTTGGCCCGGTTCGACTCCACCTTGACAGCTGACGGGCCCCACGATCAGCGTCGGCTGGAAACACGAGAAGATGTCCTCATCTACGATTCTCCAGTATTGAACGACGTAGTCCGGGTTGTCGGCTCTGTGTCGGCAACGATCTGGGCTTCTAGTAGTGCTGAGGACACCGACTTCATTGTTCGGCTTATCGACGTGGAGCCGGATGGGTTTGCGGCGAAGCTGGCCGAAGGCGTGATTCGTACCCGCTATCGCCACGGAACCAACGATTCCTGGCTTACACCAGGGGAACCGGTCGAACTCAACCTCGAACTTGACCCGGTCGTTCACAGCTTCATGCCCGGCCATAGAATCCGCGTGCACATCACGAGCAGCAGCTTCCCGAAGTACGCTCGGAACCTCAACTCGCGGGTGGTCCCGGAACTCGGCGTCGAGACCGACATCGTCGTGGCCCGCCAGAGCGTACACCATGGGCCAGATATGTCATCGCGAATCACCCTTCACGTCGTTCCCGCCGTAGAGTCAGAGTCGCCATACGACCTGTCGTCTTCACCGCGCCCGGCAGAGCTGGACGATTCCCGCGCGAGATGAGGCGCCCATTGCGCGACGAAATGCTCGCTGACGCTACACGGAAGCGCTTCAAGATGTGCTTCGGTCGCGTTGGCCAGAAGGGCTGAGGACACCGGCCCCGCCGAGGGAGGTTGCTTGCGGTCAAGTAGGAAATGCACCTACCTCGACAACACCCGCCTAATGCAGCAACGGCCGTTCGTGATGTCGGTATTTGCAATCGGAGTGTGGCT
>NZ_JBHUSF010000459.1:0-5275 GCF_042673295.1 Rhodococcus sp. NPDC057014 | reverse complement strand
GCCATCTGTGCACGGCCCTTCCGGGCTCGGTCGCGACCGGCGCAAAAGTTTTTTCGTGCGCCCGGGAACCTTTCGGGGCACTCACCGCATCCAACTCTCGACAACACCGGGAACACCACTTCCCGGCCGGAAACCCTTCGACGGACAAGGATTCGAGATGAGCAACCCCCGCGCCGCCCAGAACACCCAGACCACCACCACCGGCGCCGAGACCGCCTCGCCCAGCCCCAACCTGACCGGAGACCCGCGCGCGGCCACCTACACCACCGCCCCCACCGCGGGCGGCCAGCAGCCGACCGCCGCAGCCGACCCGGGCCCCGCCGGCACCGCAACCGCGCCGGACCTCACCACCACCACCACCGACCTCGGGGCCGCCGGCGACACCGACCCGACCGCCGGCGCCGGCGGGGAGTACTACTCGCCGCGGGACGTCGACGGCGACGGAGATGTCGACCTGATCCACACCCGCATCGAGGGCATCGACACCATCACCCACATCGACGAAGACGGCTCCATCACCCTCGTCGAACAGGACACCGACGGCAACGGCACCTACGAAACCGGCATCGCCCCCACCGCCACCGGGATCCGCCTCGCCGAGGACCTCGACGACGACGGAACCGTCGACCTCGCCACCCACCTCGACCCCGCCACCGGCGCACCGGTCCGCCAGGACGTCATCGAGGACGGCCGGATCACCGACACCCGGCTCGACACCACCGCCGACGGCAACCCGGACGTGCACCTGATCGACAGCAACGGCGACGGCCGCTTCGACACCGCCCTCCTCGCCACCGACCTCGACGGCGTCACCAACGACACCCTGGTCGACACCAACGGTGACGGCACCTTCGACCTGCGCACCGCCGACACCGACAACGACGGCACCCAGGAATCCTTCGACACCGCCACCGACGGGCACCTCGGATCGATCGAGCAGTTCGAAGCCCTCATCCCCGCCGAGGACCACTACCACGAGCAGGCCGGAACCTACCCGGCCGAGACGCCGGCCGACCCGAGCGCCATCGACCTGGCCTGACCCACACCCACCGGGCGCGGAGGGCGTCGGCGCCCACCCGCCTGCCGCCGGGGCGACTGGGTGCAGGACACCCGCCGCCCACGATTCATGTTGCGGCATTCATGTTGCGGCCGAACCACACCGGGAGAGCACCGAATGGACGACATCGCCGCGGATCTGGCTGCAGCAGCCTGGTCCGCCGCCCCACCCGACGACGACACCTACCTCGGCGACCCGGGCCCGATCGACGAGATCATCGACGCGATCTGCGCACCGGTCGACGACGACCCGTTCGCCGTCATCGCCGACGGGCCGGGACCGGTGGATCTGTCCGCCATCGACCTGAGCACACTCGACCCGGATCCCACCGAACCCCCGACGCTCTCCCCGCCGCAGGACGCGCCCGCACCGGCCGCCGAACAGGGCACCACCCCAAACTCCCCGGTCGACGGCACCGGCAGGGACGGCGTGTACGGGGACCCGGTGGAATGGTCGGTGAACTGGTTCTTCCAACAGGTCGACGGCTACTGCGGGCCGTCGAGCGCCGCGCAGGTGATCGCCCAATACACCGGCGTCGTCATCGACGACCCCCAACAGTTGGTGGACCGGGCCCTTGAACTCGGACTCATGCAGGACGGCGACCCCACGCAGGGCATGACCCTGCCGAACCTCGAGATCCTCCTCGAAGACCAAGGGGTGCCCTGCACCGTGCAGGACGGCACGATCGACGACCTGAAAACCACGCTCGAGGCCGGCCACGGGGTGATCGCCATGGTCGACTCCGGGGAGATCCGGAACCCCGACCAAGAAGCGGGGGAAGACGACACGGCCGACCACTTCCTTATCGTCGCCGGCATCGACGACACTCGCGGCGTGGTGATCCTCTCCGACCCCGGCGCCCCGGACGGCAACCAACTCGAGGTGCCCATCGACCAGTTCGAGGACGCCTGGGCGGACTCGGGCCACAAAATGCTGGTCGCCGACGCCCCGGATCCCGACCTGGCCGACCACCCGCACCCGGTGGCGGCGTCGGTGGCCGCACCCGATCGCCGGTGGGCGATGATCGACCTGTCGCGGTAGCCGTTACCAGCCGACCGCACCTGGGGCGTGCACACTGGAGAGGCCACACCGACCACGGTGACGGTGATCGGAACGATGCCGGCGATCGGTGGGAACCTTTCGCCGCACCGGTGCATCCAACCAGGGTGGGTGTCGGTGGCGGCGCCGACCTACGCGAGGAAACGAGGTGAGAGCAGCAGTGGACGACGACTCCGTCCTTGCCGCACTGGGGGTATCGGGTGCGCTGCCACCCGTGCCCGACGAGGTGTGGGCCCGCGCCCTCGAGGTCGCCCTCGACCCCACCACCGCACCCGTCGACGCCGACCTCATCCCCGACATGGACGACGTCCCGGTCGTGCCCGAGGACGACGAGATCATCCTGCTCGACGACGGCGACGACGGCGACGACGGCGACGAGGCCGACGAGGACGACCTCGACACCGACGCTGACACCCTCCCCGGCCTGGACCTCGAACCCGACGCCGACGAGGACACGGATCTACACCGACCCGCCGGGCAGGATCTCGACCTCGGCGACGACACCGTCGACCCGTCCACCCTCGGCGTCGACGACGGAGCCGATCCCGGCATCGACCTCGGTGGGCACCACGACGCCGACCCGCTCTGACCAACCGGCACACCCCACCACCCCGGGCCCCGGTCTGGGACCGCATTCCTGGCTGGAGCGGCTGTATGTGACGGCGGGTACGATTCTCTCGGCGCCCGGGGGCGGCAACGACAGTGATCACGGCACGGGGGGACCAGACATGGACGACGCGGACCTGATCGCCGCGTGCCGCGCCGGCGATCACCACGCCTTTACCGAACTCGTCGGCCGCTACCGCACCAACGCCTGGCACGTGTGCCTGCAGATCACCGGCAACACCCACGACGCCGAAGACGCCCTGCAGGACACCCTCACCGCCGCCTGGCAGAACCTCCCCAAATTCCGCGGCGACGCCCGCTTCAACACCTGGCTGCACCGCATCGCCGCCAACGCCGCCCTCGCCGTCGTCCGACGCCGCAAGAACACCGACAGCCTCGACGACACCGACGGCGACTACGGCATCGTACTCGAAGACCCCGCCCCCCGATTCGACGAGCAGATCACCACCGTCGACGCGGTCCGCCGCGCCCTGGCCCAACTCCCCGAAGACTTCCGCGTCGCCATCGTGCTCGCCGAATTCGCCTCCCTGCCCTACGCCGACATCGCCGAACACCAAGGCGTCACCGTCGCGACCGTGAAAACCCGGATCCACCGCGCCCGCAAACAACTGGCCACACTCCTCACCCCCGCGATCGACCCGTAAGCCGCCCGGGGGAGCCTCTCGTATGGGTCCGGATCGAATGCGCCCCCGCGGTCGTGTCCCCGGCGTGCGGGAGGATGGGCGGGTGAGCGATTCTCCACTGCTGCCCGACGACTACCGCAACTTCCTCGACCACCTCAAAACCCAGGTCCGCCAAGCCCGGATCCGCGCCACCCGGGTGGTCAACACCGAGTTGCTGCTGCTGTACTGGGACCTCGGCCGCGCCATCCTGGACCGCCAGGCCGCCGAGGGGTGGGGAAGCAAGGTCATCGACCGACTCGCCGCCGACCTGCGCACCGAGTTCCCCGAGATGCGCGGATTCTCCCGCAGCAACCTGCACTACATGCGGAAAATCGCCTCGGCATGGCCCCGGAGCGCATTCGTCCAACAAGCTGTTGGACAAATCCCGTGGGGACATGTGACCGTGCTCATCGACCGCCTCGACGACCAGGACTCCCGCGACTGGTACGCCGCCGCCGCGTTCGAGCGGGGCTGGTCCCGCAACGTCCTCACCCATCAGATCCGGAACCGACTCGACCAGCGGATCGGGGCAGCACCCTCGAACTTCACCGACCACCTGCCCACCGGTGACTCCGACCTCGCGCAGCAACTGGTCCGCGACCCGTACGTATTCGACTTCCTGGACCTGACCGATAGGGTCGCCGAGCGTGAGCTCGAGGCGGCGCTGATGGCCCGGTTGGAACGGCTGCTGCTCGAACTCGGGCACGGCTTCGCGTTCGTCGGCCGGCAATACCACTTCGACGTCGACGGTGACGACTTCTACATCGACCTGCTGTTCTTCAACTGGATCCAGGCCCGCTTCGTCGTCGTCGAGCTGAAGGTCGGCCGGTTCGAACCCGAGTACGTCGGCAAGCTCGGCTTCTACGTCTCCTGGATCGACGACAACCTGCGCGACCACCACAAGCACGCACCGACCATCGGGATCCTGCTGTGCGCCGGACGAAACGACAACGTCGTCCGCTACTCCCTGGCCGGAACCACCGCACCGTTGGCGGTCGCCGACTACACCTACGACACCCTGCCCGCACCCGTTCGGGAACTCGTCCCCACCGACGACGAACTCGCCTCCGCAGTGGGGGAGACCCTCACCCACCTGGCGGAGACCCCGACCACGCCCGCCGACCCCGATCAGTGACCCCTGGCCTCGGTCAACCCCGCGCCGATCGAAATCAATTATCCCGCAAAATATCTGCTGCGCCCGATGACTGATCGGTGAGAAGTGTAACGGGTGTCATGCTCTGCCCATTGTCGCCGAACAGCCAACGGCCAGCGGCGGCGAGCGGCGCCCGTGCGATCGATCAGACGCCCGCGCCGCGCCGACGGTCCACACCCCTCGGCTACCGGGGCACCACATCTCGCCGCGACAGACCCACCCGGCTCACGATGACCGCGGCAGCGCACAACGCGGTCGATGCCGTGGGGTGCCGGATCGCCGTCCCCGGGAGTATTGGAACAATGGCCCGTGATGAGCGAGACGAACATGGGCCGCGTGCCGGTGGGGGATCCGATCCCGCTCCGGTTCGATCCGATCACCAAACAACGACTCGAGGAGTACGCCGCCGGCATCGGGCCCCGCCGTTTCGGGGCGCTGGTGCGGGTGGCCGCCCGGCGCCTTCTCGCCGACCCCGACCGGGTGCCGGCGGCCCTGACCCAGGCTCGGCGGGCCTCCGCCGACGCCCGCCGCATCCCCTGGGCGGAACGACCTCTGAACCTCGACCCCGCCACCCGCACACGCCTGAACGACCTCGCCCGCGAGTTGCACACCGACCGCAGCACGATCGTCCGCGTCGCTGTGCACCGCTTCCTCACCGCGGCGGGACGATTCCGCCACCCGGTGCTCCGCGAAGACGCCCGCACCGACCTGACGACT
>NZ_JBHUSF010000458.1:0-5292 GCF_042673295.1 Rhodococcus sp. NPDC057014 | reverse complement strand
CCCCAGGTGAGTGGCAATGCGTCCCCCGGCACACATCGCCACTCACCTGCTCAGGCGCCGTAGACCGGGACCGGGTCCTCCGCCTTCGCGAGCAGGTCCGCGACGACGGGCCCGATCTCCTTCGGCTCCCAGCGCGCACCCTTGTCCTGGGCCGGGCCGTGCCGCCAGCCCTCGGCGACGGTGATCTTGCCTCCCTCGACCTCGAACACGCGACCGCTCACATCCTTCGACTCCACACTCCCGAGCCACACGACGAGCGGGGAGATGTTCTCCGGCGCCATCGCGTCGAAGCCCTCCTCGGGGGCGGCCATCGCCTCGGCCATCGCACCGCCGGCGCCCACCGTCATCCGGGTACGGGCGGCGGGCGCGATCGCGTTGACGGTGACGCCGTAGTTCTTCAACTCCGCGGCCGCCTGAATGGTCAGCTCCGCGATCCCCGCCTTCGCGGCGGCGTAGTTGCCCTGCCCGATCGAGCCCTGCAGTCCGGCACCGGAACTGGTGTTGACGACTCGGGCGTCGACCGGATTGCCCGCCTTCGCCTCGGCCCGCCAGTACGCGGCGGCGTGCCGCAGCGTCGCGAAATGCCCCTTGAGATGCACCCGTACGACGGCGTCCCACTCCTGCTCGCTCATCCCGACGAGCATGCGGTCGCGCAGGAATCCGGCGTTGTTCACCAGCACGTCGAGCCGCCCGTACGTGTCGATCGCCGTCCGGATCAGGTTCTCGGCCCCAGCCCAGTCCGCGACGTCGTCGCCGTTGACGACGGCCTCGCCGCCTGCGGCCACGATCTCCGCGACCACCTGCTCGGCGGGACTCTCCCCGGTCGCGGAACCGTCGAGTCCGGCCCCGATGTCGTTGACCACGACCTTCGCCCCCTCGGCGGCGAACGCCAGCGCGTGGGCGCGTCCGATTCCGCGCCCGGCGCCCGTCACGATGACGACGCGACCGTCGACCACTCCACTCATGCCTTCTCCTCTGTAGATACTGTTGCTGCCGCCAGGAAGGCGGGTCGTTCCCCGCCGCCGTGGACGGTCAGTGTCGAACCGCTGACGTACGCCGCCAACGGTGAAGCCAGGAATACCGCGCAGTTGCCGACATCCTCGGGGCAGGCCATCCGGCCCAGCGGGACCGTGTTCCCGACGGCCGCGATTCCCGCCTCGTCCCCGTAGTGCAGGTGCGCGAGTTCGGTGCGAACCAGGCCGACGACCACCGAGTTGACCCGCACCTTCGGCGCCCACTCGACCGCCAGGCTGGTGGTCAGGCTGTCGACGCCGGCCTTCGCCGCCCCGTACGCCGCGGTGCCCGGCGAGGGCCGCGACCCGCTGACACTGGAGATGTTGACGATCACGCCACCCGAATCCTGGGTCTGCATCTGAGCGTTCGCGACCTGCGAGACGAGCAGCGGGGCAAGGAGGTTCAGCTCGACGATCTTCGAGTGGAACTTCGGGCTCGCGTCCGCCGCGAGGGCGAACGGCGCCCCGCCGGCATTGTTGACCAGGACGTCGAGGCGGCCGTGGCGCTCGACGATCCGGTCGACGAGACCCTGTACCTGCTCCGGGTCGCGGATGTCGCACGGCAGGAATTCGGCGGCGCGTCCGTCCACCGCCACGGGGTCGTCGCCCGGCCGGCGAGCGCAGGCGACCACCGTCGCCCCCGCCCGCAGGAAGGTGCGGCTGATGCCCGCGCCCACCCCGCGAACTCCGCCGGTCACGAGCACGACGCTTCCGGTCATGTTGGAACCTGTTTCCATCGTGCTACCCTACCAAGCAATTGCTTGGTGCGTGAAGTGCGGATCTGACGAGGAGAAAACAGTGGGAATTCGGAGCGAGACAGATCCGGGGGGCATCACCACGGTCACCGTCGACTACCCGCCCGTGAATGCCATCCCCTCCCGGGGCTGGTTCGAGCTGGCAGACGCCGTGCTCGACGCGGGCCGGAACCCGGACACCCACGTGGTGATCCTGCGAGCCGAGGGACGCGGATTCAACGCCGGCGTCGACATCAAGGAAATGCAGGCCACCGAGGGGTACGGCGCGCTGGTCGACGCCAACCGGGGCTGCGCGGCCGCGTTCGCCGCCGTCTACGACTGCGCCGTGCCCGTGGTGGTCGCGGTCAACGGGTTCTGCGTCGGCGGCGGCATCGGCCTGGTCGGCAACGCCGACGTGATCGTGGCATCGGACGACGCCGTCTTCGGACTGCCCGAGGTCGACCGCGGGGCGCTCGGCGCCGCCACCCACCTCGCCCGGCTCGTCCCCCAGCACATGATGCGCACCCTGTACTACACGGCGCAGAACGTCACCGCCCAGCAACTCCAGCACTTCGGGTCGGTGTACGAGGTGGTGCCACGCGAGAAACTCGACGACACCGCCCGCGACATCGCCGCCAAGATCGCGGCCAAGGACACCCGGGTCATCCGCTGCGCCAAGGAGGCGATCAACGGCATCGACCCCGTCGACGTGAAGACCAGTTACCGCCTCGAGCAGGGCTACACCTTCGAACTCAACCTGGCGGGCGTCGCTGACGAGCACCGCGACGAGTTCGTCGAAACCGGCAAGCCCCGCTCCAACTCGAACAACAGGAAAGGCTGACATCGATGGCGAGCAAGCGCGACAAGAGGATGTCGCTCGACGACGCGGTCGGGGAACTGCGCAGCGGAATGACCATCGGCCTCGGCGGCTGGGGTTCGCGCCGTAAGCCGATGGCGCTGGTCCGGGCGCTGCTGCGCTCGGACGTCACCGACCTCACCGTCGTCACGTACGGCGGCCCCGACCTGGGGTTGCTCTGCTCGGCGGGCAAGGTGAAGAAGGCGTACTACGGGTTCGTGTCCCTCGATTCGGCCCCGTTCTACGACCCGTGGTTCGCGAAGGCGCGCACCGGCGGTGAGATCGCGGTCCGCGAAATGGACGAGGGCATGGTGAAGTGCGGACTCGAGGCCGCCGCCGCCCGACTGCCGTTCCTGCCGATCCGCGCTGGACTCGGCTCCGACGTCCGGAACTTCTGGGGCGACGAACTGCGCACCGTCACCTCCCCCTACCCCGACGTGTCCGGCCGATCGGAGACACTGATCGCGATGCCGGCCCTGAATCTCGATGCGGCACTAGTGCATCTGAACCTGGGCGACAAGCACGGCAACGCCGCCTACACGGGGGTCGACCCCTATTTCGACGACCTGTACTGCGCGGCCGCCGAGAAGCGGTTCGTCTCCGTCGAACGCGTGGTGGAGACCGAGGAACTGGTGAAAACCGTTCCGCTGCAGAACCTGATCCTCAACCGCATGATGGTCGACGGCGTCGTCGAGGCACCGAACGGCGCCCACTTCACCCTCGCCGGCGACAGCTATGGCCGCGACGAGAAGTTCCAGCGCCACTACGCCGAATCGGCGAAGACCCCCGAGGGATGGCAGCAGTTCGTCGACACCTACCTGTCCGGCAGCGAGGACGACTACCAGGCGGCCGTGAAGCGATTTGCAGAGGAGTCCCAGGCATGACCGAGACCACCACCGACGTCACCCGCGCCGAGTACTGCGCGATCGCGTGCGCCGAGATCTTCTCCGGCGCAGGCGAGATCATGGCCAGCCCGATGGCAACGCTGCCGTTGATCGGCGCCCGGCTCGCGCGACTGACCACCGAACCCGACCTGCTCATCACCGACGGCGAAGCACTGATCTTCGCCGACACCCCCGCCGTCGGCGCGAAGGCACCGGTCGAGGGCTGGATGCCGTTCCGGAAGGTGTTCGACGTCGTCGCGTCCGGTCGCCGCCACGTGGTGATGGGCGCCAACCAGATCGACCGGCACGGCAACCAGAACCTGTCGGCGTTCGGCCCGCTGCAGCAGCCGACCCGGCAGATGTTCGGCGTCCGCGGCGCGCCCGGCAACACGATCAACCACCCCACCAGCTACTGGGTGGGCAAGCACACGTCGCGGGTGTTCTGCGACCAGGTCGACATCGTCTCCGGCGTCGGCTACGACCGGATCGACCCCGACAATCCGGCCTACCGGTTCCACCACCTGCACCGGGTCGTGACCAACCTCGGGGTGTTCGACTTCGGCGGACCCGGACACACGTTCCGGGCGCTGTCGCTGCACCCCGGCGTCACCGCCGACCAGGTCGCCGAGAACACCTCGTTCGAGGTCGCCGACCTCCACGACGCACCCGTCACCCGGGACCCGTCCGAGGAAGAACTGCGGCTGATCCGCGAGGTCCTCGACCCCCGCAGCCTGCGCGACCGGGAGGTGTCGGTATGAGCACGCTCCGCACCGCACTGACCGACCTGGTCGGTGTCCAGCACCCGATCGTGCAGACCGGAATGGGCTGGGTCGCCGGACCACGACTCGTCGCCGGCACCGCCAACGCCGGCGGTCTCGGTATCCTCGCGTCGGCCACGATGACCTATGACGAACTCGCCGCCGCGATCACGAAGACGAAGACCCTCACCGACAAGCCGTTCGGGGTCAACATCCGCGCCGACGCCACCGACGCCCCGCAACGCATCGACCTGCTCATCCGGGAGAACGTGCGCGTCGCGTCGTTCGCGCTGGCCCCCAAGCAGGAACTGATCGCGAAGCTGAAAGCCGCCGGGGTGGTGGTCATTCCGTCGATCGGCGCAGCCAAGCACGCCAAGAAGGTGGCGTCCTGGGGAGCCGACGCGGTGATCGTGCAGGGCGGCGAGGGCGGCGGTCACACCGGACCGGTGGCCACCACCCTGCTGCTGCCGTCGGTGCTCGACGCCGTCGACATCCCCGTCGTCGCCGCGGGCGGCTTCTACGACGGCCGCGGGCTCGCCGCCGCCCTCGCCTACGGAGCCGCCGGCATCGCGATGGGCACCCGCTTCCTGCTCACCCAGGAATCGACGGTCCCCGACTCCGTCAAACAGGAATACCTCGCCCGCGGACTGCAGGACACCACCGTCTCCCGCAAGGTCGACGGCATGCCCCACCGGGTCCTCAACACCGAACTCGTCGACAGCCTCGAACACTCCGGCAACGTCCGCGGACTGGTCGCCGCCGCCCTCAACGCGTCGAAATTCAAGGCCATGACCGGGATGAAATGGTCGACGCTCGTCAAGGACGGCCTCGCCATGAAGAAGTCCGGCGACCGCACCTGGCAGCAGATCATCATGGCCGCCAACACCCCGATGCTGCTCAAGGCCGGGCTCGTCGACGGCAACACCCACGCCGGCGTCCTCGCCTCCGGTCAGGTCGTCGGGCTGCTCGACGACCTGCCCACGTGCAAGGACCTCATCGACGGCATCGTCGCCGACGCGATCAAACGCATCGACGCACTCGGCGCCC
>NZ_JBHUSF010000457.1:0-5330 GCF_042673295.1 Rhodococcus sp. NPDC057014 | reverse complement strand
GGATCCATCCCCAGTTCGGCCGCCAACTGCTCGTACTGCTCGACCGTCAGCAACGACGAATGATTCTGCGGATGCCCCTGCGTCGGCAGGCCGCGGCCCTTGATCGTGTACGCGATGATCACCGTCGGGCGGGTGTCGTCGATCCGCGCATACGCCGCCCGCAGCGCGTCGAGATCGTGGCCACCCAGATTCCGGATCGCCGCGAGCAGGGTGGTGTCCTCCAACTCCGCGATCAGCGAGGCGATCGCCGCGGCGTCGGGGCCCGCCCCGGGCAAACGACGACGCACTTCCTCGGCGTCGCAGCGCAGCAGCCGCTGGTATTCCGGGTTCGGCATGTCCAAAATCCGCGACCGCAGCGCCGGACCACCCGACCGGGTGAACAACGACTCCAGCAGCGTCCCGAACTTCACCGTGATCACCTGCCACCCCGCGGCGGAGAACATCGCCTCGAGCCGGCCGGCCGCGATGTTCGGGACCACCCGGTCCAGGGACTGCCGGTTCAAATCGACGATCCACACGATCTCCCCGAGTTCGGCGACCGAGGTGTCGAGGATCGCCTCCCACACCGCGCCCTCGTCCAACTCCGCATCCCCGACCAGCGAGTACTGCCGGCCCGTCCCCGCCGAACCGATCTGAGTGTTCACATACCGGCGGGCGATCGCACCCCAGATCGGGGCGGTCGCACCGATCCCCACCGACCCGGTCGAATAGTCCACCGGATCCGGATCTTTCGCCCGCGACGGATACGACTGCAGGCCACCGAACTCCCGCAACGTCGTCAGATACTTCTCGTCCAACTCCCCCAGCAGGTAGTTGATGCCGTGCAACACCGGCGACGCATGCGGTTTCACCGACACCCGATCCCCCGGCCGCAACTGCTCAAACCACAACGACGTCATGATCGACACCATCGACGCACACGACGCCTGATGCCCACCCACCTTCAACCCCGACGGATTCGGCCGAACCCGGTTGGCGTGATGGATCATCGACGTCGCCAACCACAACACCCGCTCTTCGATTTCACGCAGCGTTTCCGAGTTGTCGCCGGCGGCCGGCGTGTGCTGATTGACGAAGGAGGTTGTCGCGGTCATGGGTCACTTCCTGTTGGCTGAATGCGTCTGTTCGGTGCGCATTTCGTCATCGATGGGCAGCGGGATGAGGCGGCGGGCCGACAGCGCGACTGTCCATTTCGGCTCGCTGTTATGTCGGTCACGCTGAAACTCACGGTAGGGCGGGAAACGAGGCGTTGGATAGCCGGTTTACGCGATGATCCGTCCACTACGCGAACCGCCGGATTCCGATGTGCAGCTGCACTCTCCGGCCGAGATTCCCCCTCGACGGCTGGCGCGGTGCGCAATCTGCGCACCCCAGCAAGTTCGGACGCGACACCCTCGCGCAGAGTGCTGAAATCGGTTGGTTCCGATTGTCGATCGCAGTGGGCTGTGTTCCACTGGGCATTCCGGCTCGCCCATCGGTGAGCACGGGTCCCTGCGCACCATCCTCCGATCCCGAGGATGTCCGGCAGGCCACGAAGTCAGGTATCCGACACTTCGCCCGGCCGTGTCGACTCGACAGCTCGCCCAGATCAGAGGACTTCCCGTGACTGCATCTACCGAATTCAGCGAACAGACGACTTCCCCCGCGATCCGACGCCACCCCGAACGAGTCACGGGAGCGCAGTCCGTCGTGCGCTCACTCGAGGAACTCGGCGTCGACTGTGTGTTCGGCATCCCCGGCGGTGCGATCCTGCCCGTCTACGACCCACTGCTCGAATCGACGCGGGTGCGGCACGTGCTGGTGCGCCACGAGCAGGGCGCCGGTCACGCCGCCACCGGCTACGCGCAGGCCACGGGCAAGGTCGGCGTCTGCATGGCCACGTCCGGGCCAGGCGCAACGAACCTGGTGACCCCGCTCGCCGACGCCCAGATGGACTCCGTGCCCGTCGTCGCGATCACCGGCCAGGTCGGCAGCCATCTCATCGGCACCGACGCCTTCCAGGAAGCCGACATCTCCGGAATCACGATGCCGATCACCAAACACAACTTCCTGGTCACCGATCCTGCCGACATTTCCCGGACCATCGCCGAGGCCTTCCATATCGCCTCCACCGGACGGCCCGGTGCCGTGCTCGTCGACATCCCGAAAGACGTCCTCCAGGCACAGACCACCTTCACCTGGCCACCGGAAAGACATCTTCCCGGCTATCGCCCGACCACGGCACCGCACGGCAAGCAGATCCGCGCAGCCGCAGCGATGATCAACGCAGCCGGCGCACCGGTCCTGTACGTGGGGGGCGGGGTGATCAAGGCCGACGCGGCGATCGAATTGCGGACGCTCGCAGAATTGACCGGCATCCCCGTCGTCACCACCCTGATGGCGCTCGGCGCCTTCCCCGACAGCCACCCGCTGCACTACGGCATGCCCGGCATGCACGGGACCGTCGCCGCCGTGGCGGCCTTGCAACGCAGCGACCTCCTGATCACCCTCGGTGCGCGATTCGACGACCGCGTCACTGGGCACGCCGCCTCGTTCGCCCCGAAAGCGCGGGTCATCCACGCCGACATCGACCCCGCCGAGATCGGCAAGAACAGGGATGTGGACGTCCCGATCGTCGGCGACTGCAGAGAGGTCATCGAGGCGCTCACCGACGCCCTCCGCCTCGAACGCGCCGCCGGCACCGCCCCTGACCTTCATGGCTGGCGTGCATCGCTGGACGAGATGCGATCGGCGTATCCGGTGAGTTACGACCGACCCGCCGACGGCAGCTTGTCGCCACAGCTGGTGATCGAGGCGGTCGGCAAAGCGGCCGGACCGGACGCAATCTACGTCTCCGGCGTCGGCCAACACCAGATGTGGGCCGCCCACTTCCTCGGCTTCGAGAAACCGCGGACCTGGCTGAACTCCGGCGGACTGGGCACGATGGGATACGCCGTGCCCGCCGCCCTCGGCGCGAAACTCGCTGCGCCCGAACGGGAGGTGTGGGCGATCGACGGTGACGGCTGCTTCCAGATGACCAATCAGGAACTGGCGACGGCCGCGATCGAGGGGGTGCCGGTCAAGGTGGCCCTGATCAACAACGGCAACCTCGGCATGGTCAAGCAACTGCAGGCGATCCACTACGACGGACGGTACTCCCAGATCGACCTGGCCACCCACTCGCGCCGGATCCCCGACTTCGTCAAGCTCGCCGACGCTCTCGGCTGCGTCGCATTGCGGTGTGAGCGAGAGGACGACGTGGAATCGGTCATCGAGCAGGCGCGGGCGATCACCGATCGACCAGTGGTCATCGACTTCGTCGTCAACGACGACACCCTCGTGTGGCCGATGATCGCGGCAGGCACGAGCAACGACCACATCATGGCCGCCCAGGGAATTCGCCCACTGTTCGATGACGAGCAATCGGCGGAGAGGGCCACCGTCGCCGCCCTGACGAAACCATCGGGTGAGTGAAGAAACCTATCGGGCCAGGTGAAATTCTCTTGGCCACAGAAATATTCGAGAGGACACGTCAATGAAACCCCTACTCCTCGGAGCCCGAATCCTGACCGGGGCTACCTATGCGCTGCTCGGCTTCGACGCCGCCCGAACGCCGGGTGCCCGTGTCGAGCAGGCGGCGCCCATGCTCGCTGCGCTGCGAAAGGTAGCGCCGGTCCCGAACGACGACGAACTGATCGTCCGCGCGAACGGTGCGGTCCAGGCATTCGCCGGCGCGACACTGGCACTCGGCCTGTACCCGCGGGTGTCGGCACTCGCGCTCGCCGGGTCGCTTGTTCCGACGACGGTGGCCGGACACGGATTCTGGTCACTCGAGGTCCCCACGGCACGCAAGATGCAACGAGTCCAGTTTCAGAAGAACGTGGCGATGCTCGGCGGTCTGCTTTATGCCGCGCGCGATACGTCGACATCACGTTCGTGAGCTGAGATATCGAGAACGCGAAGCTGGCCCCGCCCGGTCACACCTGGGCGGGGCCAATCCCTCCTCTGCCGGACCTTCGGGTGGGGTCAGGTCGCGAGCCACTCCAGAGCGGCGACCACCAGCGCTTGCGTTCCCGTATCGCAGGTCGGTTGGATCATCGGCGCGAAGTTGGGGGCGTGGGGAGCCGGAATATCCTGTGCCACTCGGCCGGATTCTGCGGCCGACCGGTACAGCTCCGGGTCGATACATCCGATCCCCCAGTATGTGTACGGTGTCCCGAACGCCCCGGGGATGTCGCTGAAGTTCTCACTCGCAGGCAGTTGCTCCATCTCGCCGATGCGATCGGCTCCGAAGAACGCCTCGAATGCGGCGGCGACCCGTTCCGTCGTCTCTGCGTCGTTGTCGGTCAACGGGAATTGGTCGAACATCGTGAATTCGGGGTCTTTCGGGCAGCCCGAGGCCCCGCACTCCGCCGCGACGATCCGGTGCACGGCGTCCAGAAGTATCTTCCGGGTCTGCTCGCTGTAGCTGCGGATGTTCAGTTCCAGGACGGCCCGGTCCGGGATGACATTGCTCTTGGTACCGGCTCGGATGCAGCCCACGGTGAGAACCGCAGTGTCCGAGGGCGGTACCTCGCGGGACACCACGGTCTGGAGGCGGACCACGATCATCGCCGCGAGCGCAACGGGGTCGACGGTGGTGTGGGGCATCGAGCCCGGCCCGCCGCGACCGTGGAGAGTGATCCGGATGCTGTCGGCCACCGACAGTGCCGGCCCGGACCGGGTGCGGACGTGCCCGGCAGGCAGCTGCAGATTGTGTTGCGCCAGGGCGACGTCGGGTCGGGGAATAGTCCCGGCGAGGTTGTCCTCGACCATGATCCGGGCTCCGTCCCCGACCTCCTCCGCGGGCTGGAAGAGTGCGATGAGGGTGCCACTCCACTGCTGTCGGCCGGCGGCGAGCAGGTGGGCCGCGCCGACCAGACAAGTGGTGTGCATGTCGTGCCCGCACACGTGAGAGACCGGGATCTCGCTTCCGTGGGCATCGATGTCGGTCGTGGTACTCGCATACGGCAGTCCGGTGTCTTCCCGGACCGGAAGCGCATCCATCTCGGCCCGCAACAGCACGACCGGGCCGTCACCGTTGCGAAGGATGCCCACCAGTCCGGTGCCGCCGACGCCGTCGTGGACGGTGAAGCCGGCGTTCTCCAGGCGCGCGGCGACCTTCTTCGACGTCTCGAACTCGCGGTGCGACAGTTCCGGATGGCTGTGGACGTCGCGGTAGAAGTCCTCCTGCCAGCCGCGTACGTGCGGCAGCGCGGCGAGGACTGCGGCCGCGGCCGTCGTTGCCGGCGCGGGAGAAGCGGTGGGTGTGGTTTTCGGTGTGAGGTTCATCAGGATCCGTTCTCCTCGTC
>NZ_JBHUSF010000456.1:0-5346 GCF_042673295.1 Rhodococcus sp. NPDC057014 | reverse complement strand
CCCCGTCGGTTCAGGCGCGTTTGCGTTCCGAGGTGGACGACTTCGCTGTGGCCTTCTTCGCCGCGGTCTTGGCCGGGGCTTTCTTCGCCGGTTTCTTCTCGGCGGGTGCGGCCTTCTTTCCGGCGGCATCGACGCTGCGCTGCAGTGCGGCCACCAGATCCACCACTTCGGCGTCCTCGCCGCTCTTCTCGACCTCGGCGACGGGAATGACCTTCTTGCCGCCCGACTCGATCATCTCGTCGAGCAGTTCACGCAACTGCACCTGGTAATCGTCGGTGAACTCGGTGGGGTCGAAGTCGTCGGCCATGCTGTCGACGAGGGTCTCGGCCATCGCGAGTTCCTTCGCCTTCGGCTTGTCGACGTCGTCGAGTGAGGGGAACTCGGCCGCGCGTACCTCGTCCGGCCACAGCAGCGTCTGGATCACCAGTACGCCTTCCCGCGAGCGCATCGCGGCCAGTCGGGTGCGCTGGCGCAGCGTGAAGTGGACGAGGGCGGTGCGGTCGCTGTTCTCGAGGGCGGTCGCAAGGAGGACGTAGGCCTTTGGAGAGCTGGAATCCGGTTCGAGGAAGTAACTCTTCTCGAACAGAATGGGGTCGATTTGTTCGGTCGGCACGAACTGAAGAACCGGTATCTCGTGTTTCTCGGCGGCGGGTAACTTGCCGAAATCGTCGTCGGTCAACACCACGCGGACGCCGTCGTCGGAGTCGTAGGCCTTGTCGATATCGGCGTATTGAACGACGTTGCCGCATTCGGAGCACACGCGGTTGTATTTGATCCGGCCGCCGTCCTTGGCATGGACCTGGTGAAATCTGATGTCGTGATCTTCGGTTGCCGAATAGACCTTGACCGGCACGTTCACGAGTCCGAACGCTATCGAGCCCTTCCATATCGACCGCATGCGTTCCATGATGGTCTCCTTTTCGCGTTCGCGCGACAGTTCATCGAACTTCCCGGCGAAGCGTGGAACGGAGAATCACACCTCGGATATCGCCGGAGGAAGCGAGAAACATCCGGCCCATTGCCGACAGCGTTCCGCGCGGATTCGACCGTTCGGACAGATATGCGGCCTGCAGTCGTGGCGGTAGATCGAAGAAATGCTCGAAGAATTCGGGGACCTGTTCCGGCCCCAGATCCAACAGGACGCGCAGACCGACCGATCGCAGGGACGCGACGGTGCGCGCCTTCCACGGCCACAGTCGCCCGTTCGAGCCGTCACGAAGGTCCCGCGCCAGAGCATCTGCGTACCGAAGGGACGCGGCGACGCTGTAGCCGGTGCCGGGGTGCATCAAGCCGGCACGGGCTCCGAAGCGCACCTGGTCCGAGCTGTGAGACCGACCGGCCTGGGGTGGCGGCTCCACAGCGAATCTGACCCGCTCGACGTCCGAATGGGACGGAACGGTGGTGCCGCGCGCGCGGAGACGGTGGTGGAGTCTGGTGGCGAGTTCGGAGATCGCGAGTGGGGGCCGGCCGACGAGGCAGGTCTCCTCGAGCAGGAACCGGTCCCGGGTGAGCGGGACCCCGTAGAGGAAGGACGGCGTGTCCGTCGGTGACGTGCCGTTGTCGCGGCGCCAATCCATGAACACCGCGGCCTCGCCTCCCAGCGCGTGCGCAGCCGTCCCGGGATCCACTACGACCCCGTATGCCGTCTGCTGGGCGAGGTCGGGGCTGTCGCCCGTACCGCGGGCATCGACGACGACGTGAGCGTTCAGCGTCGAGCCGTCGTCCAATCGGACCGAAGTGGGGGACAGATCCACCGCTCTACCTGCGATGACAGTTCCGCAATGGTCGCCGAGTATTGATTGCAGCCTTGATGTATTCAAAACGCAGTACGTGCGATCGATCACGTGGCGACGGGTCGTCCACGCGGCCGGGCGGTCGGTTCTCGTGGCGACGGCATCCCGCGGGAGCCAGTCGGGGAGTTCGCCTTCCCAGGCGGCGTACGTTGCGGTCCACGATCTGCGGGGGAGCGGATCGACCGATACGACCGCCGAACCGAGGGCAGAAGCCCTATGGGCGAGGGCGCGGCCCGCGGGGCCGAGGCCGACGACCGCGACGTCCCAGATCGGTGGACGGGGAGTGGCTGTCACGCGGCCAGCCTGTCACTTCAGGTCAGCCTTCGTCGACAGAACTGTGTTCCACGATCCGACCCAGACGGAACGCGGGTATTTCCGGAACTGGACGCAACGACGCTCGGCTGGCTCGCGGGGTAGCGGACATTCTCCATGTCGAGTCCCGACCTGCAGGAACTCATCACTGCGCAGCCCCGATAAGGGAGGAGTGGATGGAGGGGAGCGGGCGACGCGGTCGGGCCGGGATCGCACGCGGGGAGGTGGGGTGTGGTTCGTCACTCGGCTCGGGGTGGGGAGTTGCCTGCGGCCGGCGGTCGCCGGACAGATGTGCGCCGCCGCCCGCCGGGTCGAACTCCGCCGGCTCGCGGCGGATCAGCCAGTTTAAGAGTCGGACTGTGACGGAACATTATGATTTCACGAATATCACTCGCTCGGCTCTGCCTCGCACCAACGGCACTCACCACCGTCCGCACATCCAGACCACACCATCCACGTCTCATTCAGCGAAGAAGACGGGGGCGGGGATCGGGCCGGGCGGCGAACGTTAGCGGGATCACGGGCGTGCGTGGTCCGAGTGGGTGGCGGTCGGGTAAAATCGCTGGTTCGTGTGTTCTTTGCGCAGGTTTTCTCATTCAGCGCCTTCGTCATTTTCCTAGGAGTTCTTGTTGATCACCGCTACCGACCTGGAAGTTCGAGCTGGAGTGCGGACGCTGCTGTCCGCTCCCGGGCCGGCTTTGCGGGTGCAGCCCGGCGACCGCATCGGGCTGGTCGGCCGTAACGGTGCCGGTAAGACGACCACACTCCGCATCCTCGCGGGGGAGGGGGAGCCGTACGCGGGCGCCGTGGTCCGCACCGGCGACCTCGGGTACCTCCCGCAGGACCCGAAGGAAGGCGACCTCGACGTCCTCGCGAAGGACCGCGTGTTGTCCGCGCGCGGTCTCGATTCGCTGCTGCGGGACATGGAGAAGCAGCAGATCCTGATGTCGGAGGTCGTCGACGACGCCGAACGCGACAAGGCCGTCCGCAAGTACGGCAACCTCGAGGATCGGTTCTCCGCCCTCGGCGGGTACGAGGCCGAGAGCGAGGCGGCACGCATCTGCAACAGCCTCGGACTGGCCGACCGCATCCTCGGTCAGCAACTGCACACCCTGTCCGGTGGTCAGCGTCGCCGAGTCGAACTGGCGCGCATCCTGTTCGCCGCGTCGGACGGCAGCGGCGGACGGTCGGACACGACCCTGCTGCTCGACGAGCCCACCAACCACCTCGACGCCGACTCGATCACGTGGCTGCGGGGATTCCTGCAGAACCACGAGGGCGGTCTGATCGTGATCAGCCACGACGTCGATCTGCTCAACGACGTCGTGAACCGGGTGTGGTTCCTCGACGCCGTGCGCGGCGAAGCCGACGTGTACAACATGAGCTGGAAGAAGTACCTCGACGCCCGCGCGACCGACGAGCAGCGTCGCCGCCGTGAGCGCGCGAACGCGGAGAAGAAGGCCGGAGCGCTCCGCGCGCAGGCCGCGAAGCTCGGCGCGAAGGCCACCAAGGCCGTGGCGGCGCAGAACATGGCGAAGCGCGCCGACAAGCTGATGTCGGACCTCGACGCGGAACGCGTGTCCGACAAGGTGGCCCGGATCCGGTTCCCCGAGCCGGCCGCGTGCGGCAAGACGCCACTGATGGCGGAGAACCTGACCAAGGTCTACGGGTCGCTCGAGATCTTCACCGGAGTGGACCTCGCGATCGACCGTGGGTCACGCGTCGTCGTGCTCGGTCTCAACGGTGCGGGTAAGACGACGCTGCTGCGCATCCTCGGCGGCGTCGAGACCCCCGACGCCGGAGGACTCGTCCCCGGCCACGGACTGAAGATCGGCTACTTCGCGCAGGAACACGACACCCTCGACGACAACGCGTCGGTGTGGGAGAACATTCGTCACGCGGCGCCGGACACGGGGGAGCAGGAGCTGCGTTCGCTGCTCGGTGCGTTCATGTTCACCGGCCCGCAGCTCGAGCAGCCGGCGGGCACCCTGTCCGGTGGTGAGAAGACCCGCCTCGCGCTCGCGGGGCTCGTGTCGTCGGCGGCGAACGTCCTACTGCTCGACGAGCCGACGAACAACCTCGACCCCGTTTCCCGCGAACAGGTGCTCGACGCGCTCCGCAGCTACACCGGGGCCGTCGTGCTGGTGACCCACGACCCGGGTGCCGCCGAGGCGCTCGACCCGGAGCGGGTCATCCTCCTGCCCGACGGCACCGAGGACCACTGGTCGCAGGACTACCTGGAACTGATTCAGCTCGCCTGAGCCGGCGCGTAGATATCGCCGTCGCTCCGCTCTACCGTGGAAACCACCGTCGCTCGCCGACTGGAGGAGTTCATGGCTGACATCGGGGTCTTCGCCAAGAGCGCTCGGATCACGGGACCGTCGCGTGCCGATCTGCAAGCGGAGCTGAAACAGCGCTATCAGGCCGGGGCGAGTATTCGTTCCCTCGCCCGGGAAATGGGGCGATCGTACGGGTTCGTCCGCAACATTCTCGCGGAGTCCGAGGTGGAGCTCCGCGGACGAGGCGGAGCTCACCGTCGTAAGACCTGACCGGTGTCGGTGGGGAGTGCTGTGTCAGTCGCGGCGTCGGACGGATTCCTCGACGAGATCGAGCACGGCCGACAGATTGTCACCGGCGTGCCCGGAGGCGATGCGCGCGACGAGGCCGTCGAGCACCAGGTCCAGGTAGCCGATGAGGACGTCGGTCGGCACGTCGTCGCGGAGGCGGCCCGCCGACTTCTGCCGCGCGAGGCGTGCCATGGTCGCCTCGGTCAGTTCCGCCGACCGTTGCGACCAGCTTCTGCGGAAGTCGGGATCGTTCCGCAACCGCCGGGCGATTTCGAGTCGGGTTCCCAGCCAGTCGAACTGGTCGGGCTGGGCGAGCATGTCCCGCATCACCTGGACGAGACCCTCGTGGGCGACCACGTCGGCCATCCTGGTCGCGTCCTCGTGGGCGAGCGCCAGGAACAACCCGTCCTTGTCCTTGAAGTGATGGAAGATCGCCCCGCGTGACAGTCCGGTCACTTCCTCGAGCCGGCGGACGGTGGCGCCGTCGTAACCGTATTCGGCAAAGCATCGGCGGGCGCCGTCCAGGATCTGACTGCGCCGGGCCGCGAGATGGTCTTCACTGACCTTGGGCAAAGTGCCTCCTTCGTCGGCCTGTGCACTGTTTTCGGCCCTTCGCGAGAAAGGTGACCTCAAGCACCGAGCGCGCACGACCAGTCATTCGGGACGGTGAGTTC